>JACDHQ010000644.1 GCA_013820975.1 Gemmatimonadaceae bacterium | reverse complement strand
CTGTACCACGCCTCGGCCGAGCTCGAGCGCATGGGCGACTACGCCGTGAACATCGCCAAGCTCGCGCAGCAGCTTGCCTCCGAACCCGAGACGCCGATCCTGAAGCAGATCCCGCGCATGGAACAGATCTGCCGCGAGCAGCTCCATGCCGCGATGCGCGCCCTGGTCGACGTCAGTGAGGAGAAGGCGCGCGCCGTCTGCAAGCGTGACGACGAGATCGACGACCGTACAGCAGCGTGTACGAGGATGCGATGAAGCTCCTCACGGAGGCCCCGGAGCACTCGCGCCAGACGACGCACATGCTCTTCGCGGCACATCACCTCGAGCGGCTCGGAGACCGGGTCACGAACATCGGCGAGGACGTCGTCTACCTGGCGACCGGCCAGGTCGAGGATCTCAACACGTAGGAGGGACCGATGCGACGGCGACTCCCCGGCTCGCGCGGATCGGGGCCATCCTCCGAGCACCATCGTGCGCCCCCGCCGCGTCGAACCAGCTGCATGTCGGCGCCGGGGACGTGGCCGCAAAGCCGCGATCGATCCGGCTCGGATGACGGCAACATCATGGCGCGTTGATTGGGCGTTAACGTCGGCGCGCGATCCTAGGGATCAGACTTGAGATTGAGGACGTCAGCGAGGTAGGGCATGACGCGGGTATCAACGCTTCCGGAAGCAGTGGACTTGGCGCTCCTGCTCTCGGAATGGACGGATCGTGACGATGCGGGTCGGTAGGTTCCTGGTCGATCGGCCGGTCTTCACCGTGAGGCCGAACGAGACGCTCGATCAGGCGGCGCGGCGGATGCGCCACTTCGGCCACGGATCGGCCACGGTGATTATCGCGGACCAGCCACCGGGAATCATCACCGAGCGGGATCTCCTGCGCGCGGTCGCGGACGGCGTCGACATGATCACTGCAACGGTCGAGCAGTACATGACACCGAACGCCGTCACGATCACCCCGGATTGGCACGTCGTGGACGCCACCCGCACGATGGTCGAGCGACACTTCCGACACCTCGTTGTGGTGGACGGCTCCGGAACGCTGCTGGGGGTCCTCTCGATGCGGGATATCGCGGCGGCGCTGCTGGTGGAGCGCCAGGGTATTCTCGCCGGCTGAGACCGGACCATTGGCTCAGCCGAAGTCGCCGCAACTATTCGTCGCAACTGTTCCACGACGCGAGACACATGGTCAACGTGTCGCAACGACGTGCGTCATCGCGCGGTCGTCCGCCCGTCGCCCGGACGTGTCAGCCTTCGAGAGCAGCACCCGGCTCAGCGGACCCGAGGCACGCCGCGAAGCGGCGCAGAAGCTCGCGATCGGCGTCGCGCGTCAGGAGTCGCTCCGCCTCCGCCAGGGGCGACCACCGCATGTCGTCGACCTCGCTGGTCGGGGTGAACGCTCCGCTCGTCGCCTCCATCGCCCACCAGCGCACCACCTTCGGGCGCGTAACCCCCCCGATCAGCTTGTCGTAGCGGGTCTCCCCGAGCGGTCGGCCGACCCTGACGTGGTAGTCGGTCTCCTCGAGCACCTCGCGGACGGCCCCCTCGACCTCCGGTTCGCCCGCAGCGAGCTTGCCCTTCGGAAGGCTCCAGTCGTCGTACCGCGGACGATGCACGAGCACCACCTCGACACCGCCCTCCGGCCCGGACTCAGCGCGACGCCAGACCACCCCGGCCCGCAATAGGGCGGCGGAGACAGGGTCGCGCGCGGACATTAAGGCCCAATCAATGAGCAGTAGTGTCGACATCAAGTGGGGTCCAGACGCCCAGGTGACGGCCAGCAGCTTGCAGCCGTAGGCCGCGCTCGCCCCGGCGTCGTGGATGTCGATCTCGACACGGTCGGTGGCCATGGGCGAACGTGGTCGTCCGAGCATCACGGTGTGTTGAGCGCCAGATGAGAGCCTCTTCACCCCGCTCTCATCGAATTTTCATCAGCCCCTCACATGCTGCAGCGCATGAATGCGCGCGAATCGGCGGCAATGGTTTCAACCCCAGTCGAGGAGCCCGGCAGCCCCCTCCGTCGCTTCAGCTTCCGCCTCTTGCCGCGTGAGGAGCGGTTCTTCGAGATGTTCGTCGAGGATGGCGCCAACGTACTGGTCGCGGCGCGCAAGCTCAACGAGTTGCTCCGCGGTCTCACGCGCCGCGTCCTGCACGCATGGGTCCTGAC
>JACDHQ010000103.1 GCA_013820975.1 Gemmatimonadaceae bacterium | reverse complement strand
GCGCATCCCCTGCGCGCGCTCCACGTCGAGCACGTCGGCCGCCTGCAGCCACCCGACAAGGGCGTCGAAGCCGCGCAGGACGTCACCGGACGGCGCCGTCCCGGCGTCGGCCTCGGTATTGACGAAGTCGAGCCAGAGGCGATCGCCGACGAAGACGAATCCCGCGACGATGCGCATGGTGGTGGATTCGACACCGACCGGCTCGACACTGGCGGCAGGCGTGGCGTGTTTCACCCCGAGACGATATCTCTTGCGCTGGCCCCCTGCAACCAACGCCGGTTTCGGGCACCCATTCACCTGCTCATGACGTTCGACTTCGCCCGCATCCGCCAGGTCGCCGTCGGCTCGGCCAACCCTGTAAAGGTCGGTGCCGCTCGTGCGGTGCTGATCCGCATCACGCCGGGCGTGGCCGTCACCGGGGTCGCCGTTCCGTCGGGGGTTCCGGATCAGCCGTGGGGCGACGCGCAGACGATTGCCGGTGCGCTCGGCCGTGCGCGGCTCGCGCTCGGGCACCTCCTCGCGCATGGCGCCGTGAGTGCCGATGCCGCGCTCGGGGTGGGAATCGAGGGCGGTGTCGTCGAGGAAGCCGACGGCTCGCTGCACCTGCGCGTGGGCCGCGATCGTGGACGCCGAGGGGCGCACCGGGCTCGGCGGGTCGCTCGCGATGCCGCTGCCGCCGCCGGTCGCCGCGCTGATCCGCGAAGGGCAGGAGCTTGGCCATGCGATGGATGCGGTGTCGCGCGCCCTCGACACCAAGCGCGGCCCCGGCGCGGTGGGCATCCTCACCGGCGGGCTGATGGACCGGCAGGGAGCGTACGAGCCGCTGGTGATGTACGCGCTGTCGCGCTTCGTGCGGGCCGAGCTCTGGGAGTCGCGCTAGTCGCCGGCCGGCGTCGTCATCCTCGCCGCGGGCAGGCCGCCCGATCGCGCGGCACTGCGCGCCATCCGCTGCAGTCCGTCGTAGGCCGCGTACTTGTACGACTCGGCGAAGGTCGGGTATGCGAAGGCGCTCTGGATGAAGAAGTCGAGCGTGCCATGGAAGGCGAGGCACGCCATGCCGACGTGAATGAGCTCGGCCGCGCTCTCGCCGACGATGGACACACCGAGCAGGCGGTGGTCGCTGGGGTCGAAGAGCAGCTTGAGGTAGCCGTGCGAGTCGCCGACGATCTGCCCGCGCGTGTTCGCGTGGAAGCTCGCGCGCCCGACCTGGAACTGCACGCCGCGCGCATGCAGCTGCTCTTCGGAGGCGCCGACCGAGGCGATCTCCGGGATCGACCAGACCACGAATGGCAGCTCGGATGACACCTGCTGCTTGTACCGGAGGTCGAATGCGTGGCACGCCGCCACGCGCCCCTGCTCCATCGCCGTCGAGGCGAGCGTGTGCACACCCAGGATGTCGCCGGCGGCGTAGATGTGCGGCTGCGCCGTGCGGAACTTGTCGTCCACCTGGACGAATCCCCGCGCGTTCAGCTTGATCCCCAGCGCCTCGAGCCCAAGGCCGTCTGCATTGCCGACGCGGCCGCCGGCATCGAGCACGCAGTCCGCGGTGAGCGAAGTGTCGTCGGTGAGCACGACGCTCGCCCGCTCACCGTTCACGACCTCGCTGTGCGCGACGCCGAGGTCGGAGTACACTGTCACGCCGAAGCGGGCGGTGAGCTGCTGGCGCAGCGTGTCCCCGACCTCGGCATCGCAGTGATGGAGCAGCCGCGGGTGCGGATTCACGAGGATCACGCGGGTGCCAAGCGCCCCGAAGATGCTTGCGTACTCGCAGGCCACGGCGCCGCCGCCGAGGATGATCATCTGCTCGGGGAGGCGGTCGAGGGAGAGCAGCGACGCGCTGTCGACGAAGATCTCGTGATCATGCGTCACCCCGGGCGTCTGTGCCGGCTGCGAACCGGGCGCCACGAGGAAGGCGTCGCCCGTGATCCGGCGGCCGGGCTGCCCGTAGCGCGAGACCTCGACGGTGTGCGCATCGACGAACGCGGCCTGCCCCTGGACCGATTCGACGCCGTGACGCTGGAGGTTGTCGGCGGCCTGGGCCCAGCCGCTCTCGATCACGTCGCGCTCTCCCGCCATGAGGTCGCGCAGGGTGACACTGCCCTTGATCGTGACCTCGACCCCAATGAGCCCCCGCCGGCGAAGGCGCGCCAGCCGGAGCGCGGTCTCGCGGATCGTCATCGCGGGAACGGCGCCGGAGTTGATGGCTGTTCCGCCCGGTCGCGGCGCACGCTCGATGACGCACACTCGCTTGCCAAAATAGGCCGCTTGCGCTGCGCCCTTTTCACCCGCGGGGCCGGCGCCGATCACCACCAGGTCGAAACGCTCACTCATGCAGGTTGGGGGCGGGGGACGCACGGGGTGCGCATCGGGGTGATCCGCTCCAGCATAGGACGAAGAAGCGTGCACAGCCGCAACCGCCCCTAATGTGCGTCATTCCGGCCTCCGGCGCGAGAGCCGCGCGGGTCACCGCCCCCCGGCGAGGTAGTCCACCGCCAGGTTCGCGAGCAGCCGTACGCTGACCGGCAGCGCCCCCTCGTCGGCGACGAAGCGGGGGGAATGATTCCGCCCGACCGACTCCAGGTCGACCCCTTCGGGCGTCGCGCCGACGAACACGAACATCCCGGGGATGCGCTGCTGGTAGTGCGCGAAGTCCTCGGCGGTGGTCGTCGTGACGCCGAGGCGGGCGCGCCCCGGACCGGCGACCCGCTCGAGGGTCGTGCGCATCCGCTCGGTGAGGGCCGGGTCGTTGAAGGTCACCGGGTTGCCGGGCGACCGGATGCTGAACTCCGCCCGCGCGCCGCTCGACGCCGCAACCTGCTCGGCGGTCCGCTTGAGCCGCTCCTGAACCTGCAGCCGGATGGCCGGGTCGAAGGTGCGGATCGTCCCACTCAGCACGACGCTGTCGGGGATGATGTTGAAGCGCACTCCGCCCTGGAAGGTGCCGACGGTGACGACGACCGGCGAGGTGATGAGGTCCACCTGCCGGCTCACGATCGACTGCAGCGCGACGACGACCTGCGACGCCGCGACGATGGGATCGACACCTCCCCAGGGGAGCGCGCCGTGTGTCTGGCGGCCGTGGACGATCATGTCCCAGGTGTCGGAGCTCGCCATGATCCCATTGGGACGATAGAGGACGTCGCCGACGCGCTGGCCGCTGAACACGTGGAGGCCGAAGATCGCATCGACTTTCGGCGCGTCGAGCGCGCCTTCCTCGATCATCACGGACGCCCCGCCACGTTCGCCCGGTGGGGCGCCTTCCTCGGCGGGCTGGAACAGGAACACCACCGTGCCGGGAAGATTCGCGCGCATGCCGGCAAGCACCTCGGCGGCGCCCATGAGCGACGCGGTGTGGAGGTCGTGCCCGCATGCGTGCATGACGCCGACCTCCTGCCCGCCGAACTCGGTGCGCACGCGCGAGCGGTACGGCACGTCGACTTCCTCGGTCACCGGAAGTGCGTCCATGTCGGCACGGAGCGCGACAACGGGCCCCGGCTTCCCCCCACGGAGCACGCCCACCACGCCCGTCTTCGCGACGCCGGTGCGCACCTCGATGCCGAGCGACCGGAGGTGCGCCGCCACGATGCCCGACGTGCGCACCTCGCGGTTGGACAGCTCGGGATGCTGGTGGAAGTCGCGGCGCCAGGTGACGACCTTGGGCGCGACGGCTGCAGCCCCCTGTTCGATCGCGGCGTGAAGGGGCGACTGCGCACTGAGCGCGGCCGGCATCCCGATGGCAGCGGCGAGCGCAACGGCGACCAGCGGGCGGCAGGGCATCATGCAGGCTCCGGAAGAGGGGGTGAAACGCTAGATTCTAATGCATGGCGCCGCCATCCGACCTCTCGACCTATTTCCGCAAGGGTTTTGGCCTCAAGACCGAGGTCCAGGGCGACCTTGCCGCGGACTACGACGGCGGGATCGTGGACTACCTCCGCGACCACGAGTTCACGCTCACGGCGGGTGAGGTCACGATCCGGCTGGCCCGGGAGTTCGGGTTCTGCTATGGGGTGGAGCGGGCGGTGGATTACGCGTACCAGACCCGGCGGAAGTTTCCGGATCGCCAGCTGTACCTCGTCGGCGAGATCATCCACAATCCGCACGTGAATGCGCGCCTGCGGCAGATGGGGGTCGAGATCCTGCTGCCCTCGGAGGGCACATTCGACTTCAGCGTCGTGCAGCCGGATGACGTGGTGATCATGCCGGCGTTCGGCGTGACGATCCAGGATTTCCAGCTGCTGCGCTCGATCGGCTGCGTGCTCGTGGACACGACCTGCGGCTCGGTGCTCAATGTGTGGAAGCGCGTCGATGCGTACGCCCGCGACGGCTACACCGCACTGATCCACGGCAAGCACTACCACGAGGAGACCCGTGCGACGGCGTCGCAGGCGCTCAAGTATCCCGACGGCCGGTACCTCGTCGTGCGCGACATGGGGGAGGCCGACATCGTCTGCGATTACATCGAGGGGCGCGGCGGCCGCGCGGCGTTCATGACGAAGTTCGCACAGGCGATGTCGGAAGGATTCGACCCCGACCGTGACTTGCACAAGATCGGCGTCGCCAACCAGACCACGATGCTGGCCAACGAGTCCCTGGCGATCGCCGCCCGCGTAGCCGAGTCGATCGCGCGCGCACGCGGCGAGGCGGCACGGCAGTCCGATTTCCGCTCCTTCGACACGATCTGCAGTGCGACGCAGGAGCGGCAGGATGCGGTGAAGGACCTCCTGCAGGAGCCGCTCGACGCGATGATCGTCGTGGGCGGCTACAACTCGAGCAACACCATCTCGCTGGCGATGCTCTGCGCGGAGACGGTGCCGACGTATCACGTCGAGTCGCCGGAAGCGATCGACCCGGCGGCGAACACGGTTGTCTACCGCCTGCCGCAGAAGCACCACGAGGAAACCGTACGGCAGGGGTGGATGCCGGCGACCGGGCAGGTGCGCATCGGCCTCACGGCGGGCGCGAGTACGCCGAACAGCAAGATCGAGGAAGCCGTGGAGCGGATCCTGGCGACTCGCGGCGCGGCCTTTCGCCGCTGAGCCACGCCACGATGTTCTCCCAGTACATCGCACTCGGCGACTCCCTCTCCATCGACATGTACCCCGCGCTCGACGCCGGGGAGACCGACGTCGCGGTGGCGCTGGAACGGGTGCCGACGGCGGGCGCGATGGCGCCGATCGGCGCCGCGTCGCTCTTCTACCGCAACGACGACGCGCGCTGGACCGAGGAAGCGGGCACCGACCTGGTGACGCAGTTCCATGCGATCGAACACGTGAACCACGCCGCCGAGGGGGCGACGATCGGCGACGTGTTCGGCGCGCAGCTGCCCTCGGTGGATCGCAGCGACGTGCCGACGCTCTTCACGCTGACGATCGGCAGCGAGGACATCTTCAGTGCCTATCGCAACGAGCCGAGCATGAGGCTGCTCAAGCGGATCGCGCGGGACGTATCGCAGGCGTACGATGCGCTGCTCGACCGCATCATGGAGATTCGCCCGGAGGCGACGGTGCTGGTGACGACGATGTGCGATCCCTCGGACCGCACGGGGCGGGTACCGGGCGTGCTCGGCGGCGCGCGGCTGCCGCTGCTGCCGATCGACACGGTGAACCAGCACATCCGCGCACGGACGGCGGAGGCGGAGCACCTGGTGCTTGCCGATGCCTACGTGCACTTCCTCGGGCATGGATCATCGGTGCCGCAGGAAGACCGGTGGTACTGGCGCAGGTCGCCCCTGGAGCCCAACGCCATGGGGGCGAACGAGCTGCGCAAGGTCTGGCTGGGGGCGCTGCGCTGATGGGGCGCGTCGCGTCTTGCGCCTGCTGGCGGGGTGGCGCGGCGTCGCCGGCGGCTGATGGGGCGCACCGCGCTTCGCGCGTGCTGACGGCAGCACAAGATGCGCACGGCGCTATGCGCGTGCGGGCGGCGCTCCGGGCGGGCAGCCTTGCCGTTGCACTGACCGCCGGGGCACTCCCGGCCGCCGCCCAGGGGTGGGATGTCGTCGCCGCACCAACCTTGACGAGCCTGCGCGGGGTCAGTGCGCCGAGCGAGCAGGTCGTCTGGGTCAGTGGTGCGCGGGGCACGGTTGCGCGGAGCGGCGATGCAGGGCGGACGTGGGCGCTGGTGAGCGTGCCGGGCGCCGACTCGCTCGACTTCCGCGACATCGAGGCGTTCGATGCAATGACCGCGACGGTGCTGAGCATCGGCAACGGGGGCGACTCGCGCATCTATCGCACGCGTGACGGTGGAGCGACGTGGACGCTGCAGTTCACCAATCCCGACACGGCCGCGTTCTACGACTGCTTCTCGTTCTGGACGCCGCAGCACGGCATCGCGATGAGCGATCCGGTCGAGGGGCGATTCCGCATCCTGCACACGGCGGACGGCGGCACCACGTGGAAAGCGCTGCCAGCGGCAACGAGCCCTGAAGCCCTCGAGGGAGAGGCGGGATTCGCTGCGAGCGGCGCCTGTGTCGCGACCGCCCCCGGCGGCCACGCATGGATCGCCACCGGCGGCGGGCCGGAGTCGCGTGTTCTGCACTCGACCGATTACGGCGTGACGTGGCAGGCACATTCGATCACGCCAGTCGCTGCCGGTGCTGCGCCGCGCGGCGCGTTCGCCGTCGCGGCCTTCGGGCCGCGCACGCTCGTGGCAGCCGGCGGCAACTACGAGCGGCCGGCGGATGATGCCTCCAACATCGCCCTGTCGGACGACGGCGGCGTGCACTGGCGCCCGCCCGCCGGGCGGCGCCCGGGCGGGTACCGGTCGGGAGTGGCATACGTGCC
Organism: Gemmatimonadaceae bacterium; assembly: GCA_013820975.1. Taxonomy (GTDB): domain Bacteria; phylum Gemmatimonadota; class Gemmatimonadetes; order Gemmatimonadales; family Gemmatimonadaceae; genus JACDHQ01. The sequence goes on along the minus strand of JACDHQ010000103.1, from coordinate 379 downwards.
TGGTGAAGAGGGCAGGGTGCTCGTCGCAGTGGGCACGTCCGGAACCGACTACTCGATCGACGGCGGCGAACGCTGGATCGCGGCGGACACGCTCGGCCTCAACGCCGTGACCTTCGTGTCGTCACGGATGGGATGGGCGGTTGGTCCGCGCGGGCGCGTCGTGCGCTGGCGCGGCAACTTCGGCGCGATGCCGATTCGAATAGAAAAGGAACCCGGCCGATGACCGCAGCAGCACCGTTTCGCAGCGCGCGCCTGAACGAGGTCGCCGCATTGCTCGCCGAGCAGCGTGCACAGGTCATCGCGGCGGCGCGCACGATCCCCGCCGATGGCTGGACGGAGCGCGTGACCCCCGACGGCTGGTCGCCGGCCGAGATCCTCG
>JACDHQ010000102.1 GCA_013820975.1 Gemmatimonadaceae bacterium | reverse complement strand
CACCGGCACCGCGCGGATGTTGAGCGTCAGGTGGCCCGCGTCGGCGCGGGAGAAGCCGAGGATGTCGGAAATGATCGAGAGCAGGTGATCGCGGCTGCGGCGGATCCGCTTCAGGTCATCCACCTGCGCCGGCGTCACCGGCCCACGCAACCCGAGCTCGAGAATGTCCGTGTACCCGCCGATCGCGTTGAGCGGCGTTCGCAGCTCGTGGCTCATCATCGCGAGGAAGCGCGACTTCGCCTCGTTGGCCTCGTGAAGCGCATCGTTGCGCGTCGCCAGCTCGCGGTGCGCATCGCCGATCGCTCCCGCCATGCTGTTGAAGGTTGCGGACAGGCGCGCGACCTCTGCCCCGCCTGCGATGTCGACCCGGCGCGCGTAGTCACCCTTCGCGAGCGATTCCGCGGCGCTGGTGAGGTCCCGCAGCGGACGGGCCACGTGGCGGCCCAGCGCCCACGCCGCCGCGGCGCCGGCAAGCAGCAGGAACGCACCGATCGCCAGCAGCCGCCGGAGGAACTCCATCGGACGGCGGAGCACGGCCGACTCGGGCTGCGACAGCACGAACACCCACGGGGTCGCCGCGATCGCACCCACCGCCGCGTACTTCCGGACCCCGGCGCGATCGACCAGGAGGACCGCTCCGCCGAGCGTGTCGGGCAATGCGAACTGGGATGCTGCCGGGGTGCCGCCGACCTCGACCCACTCGCCGCCGCCGACGCTCGACAAGTGGACGTCGACTTCATCGCCCACAATACCACGCACCACCTCTCCAGCCCGTGGGGACTGGTTGAGGCGGCGACGCTCGGCAAGCACGCCAGCGGCACGACCGTCGGCCATCACCGGCACCGCCGTCCAGTAGTAGACGGTATCGCGCAGGGTGTAGAGCTGCGACCGCTGGGTGGTGGCCGTGCGGATCGCCTCCGCGCGCACCTTCGCCAGCGCGACGGCGTCCCGCTCAGACGTCGGGGCACCGAACCCCGCGCGGCGCTGTTCGTCGGCTCCCCAGAGCTCCCACGCCGACATCGTCGAGTCGGGAGTCGACGCGGCGATCTCGTCGTACGACGCCGCAAGGCTTGCACTGTCGGCTGCAGCGCCGGCGGCCACGCGAATCACTTCCGGAGTGGCGGCAACCCCGCGCAGTACCGCCGCCCGTGCGCGCCCGGCGTCCGAGCCCGCGGCCAGTTGCTGGGCCACGCGCGCCAGTCGCTCGGTCGCACGATCGACCGACGCCTCGCGCATCTGCTGCCATGCCGCCACCCCGAAGATGACGATGACGGCTGCCAGCAGCCCCGAAATGAGGAGGGCGAGCTTTCGTTCGAGGGAAAGTCCTTGAGCCCGGTTCGCTACCAACGGCACCCCTGGTTCAGTTGTGCATCGACGAGGGCAGGCCTCGGCAATGGAACATCCATTTTACCTTAAACGCAACGGACGCCGGAGCAATGGGGTACTACAATGGGGCACTACGAGGCAAGCCCCCTGCGCCATGCTGGCGCGCACGGCCCGGTAATCGCTTTTGTGGAGCCCGGTACGCCCATCAGGCTGGGCATCATTATAGAGGAGGAACGATGGGATTCACCTGGAAGTCACGACGTAATTACCTGATCGGGCTCGGTCTCGCGGCCATCGCGGCCGGCTGCAACCGGGTCGAGGCGGAGTCGGGCGGCGACGTCGCGTACAACTGGGATCCCGCGCGATCCGAGTCGGTTGCCGGGGTACCGACCGCGGCAGTTCAGAGTGCCATCCAGGCCCGCCTCGAAGGTGAGGCCCCGGCCGATGTCGCTCCCGACCTCTGGAAGCACGTGGACGTCCTCTACAAGGCCTATGACGGCACCCCCCTGTGGATGGACTCGAAGGGACCGATCGCCGACCGCACCTCGGCCCTCATCCGGGCCCTGACCGATGCCCACAGCGACGCCCTCCGCCTCGAGGAATACCCGATCGCCGCCCTGGCCCAGGCGATCGCGGCGGTCCGGCACGCCGAATCGCCGACGGCGGAGCAACTCGCGCATGCGGACGTGCTGCTCTCGTCCGCCTATCTGGCCCTCGCGGAGGACCTCCTCAGCGGGCAGACGAACCCAAAGGAAGTCACCAACGACTGGCACATCGACTTCAAGCACGAGAAGCTCGACAGTGCCGTCGTCCGCAGCCTTCGCGCTGACAGGCTCGATGTCGGGATCGCACGGATGCGGCCCGAGGGCACCGACTATCAGGTCCTCCGTCAGGGGCTGCAGGAGCTGCGTCAGGTCGTCGCGAGCGGCGGGTGGAACACCGTCCCCGAGGGGAAGCCGCTGAAGGTGAACGATCGCGACGCTCCCACGCGGCTCGCGGCACTGCGTACGCGCCTCGCGGCCGAGGGCATCGCCGTACCCGCCGATACCGGCCGCGTGTACACCCGCCAGCTCTCCGACGCCGTGTCGCAGTTCCAGGCGCAGCACGCCATCAACGTGGACGGCATCCTTGGCGCGGAGACGGTGAAATCGATGAACGTCTCCGCCGACTTCCGGCTGGCGCAGGTCGCCGCCAATCTCGAACGCCACCGCTGGCTTCCGCGATTCCTCGGCGAGCGGTACATCTTCGTGAACGTGCCCGCCTTCCGGCTCCAGGCGTACGACGGCACGGGCGTCGCACTGGACATGAAGGTGATCGTCGGCGAGGAGTACGAGGGTCGTACCACGCCGGCATTCAGCGACCAGATGGACCATGTCGTCTTTCGCCCCTACTGGAACGTGACGCCCGACATCCAGTCGAAGGAGCTCGAGCCAAAGTTCGCCCAGAATCCGGGGTACATGGAAGCCAACAACTACGAGTACTGGAGCGATGGCGGGACGCGCCGAATCCGCCAGACGCCGGGGCCGAAGAACTCGCTCGGGCTCGTGAAGTTCATGTTCCCGAACAGCTACAACATCTACCTGCACGATACGCCGTCGCGCAGCCTCTTTCAGCGCGACGTGCGCGCCTTCAGCCACGGCTGCATCCGTGTGGAGAACCCCAACCAGCTTGCGCAGTGGGCGCTCGGCTGGGACGAGGCCCGCGTCGAGGAAGCGATGCAGCGCGGCAACGACAACCGCACCGTACGCCTCGAGCGGAAGATTCCGGTGTACATCGCCTACTTCACCGCGTACGAGAAGGATGGCCGCCTCCACTTCGGCAACGACCTGTACAGCAAGGACGAGGACCTCGCGCGGGTGATGAACCCGGGCGCCCGCCCGAGCGCGGCGATGATGCAGCAACTCGAGAGCCTGCGGAAGCTCGTGGAGGGTTGAGCAGGCGCGGCGCGAGGGCGATCAGCCAGTGGGTCGCGCCCGCGCCGTGACCACGACCCCCAGCAGGATGAGGGCGGCACCGGCGAGGGCGACGGGGCGTAGCGTCTCCTCCCACACCAGGAAGGCCAGCACGGCGGCAGCCATCGGCTCGATCGTCGCGATCGTCGCCGCCCGGGTGGCCTCGGTGCGCGCCAGCCCTGCCGCATAGAGCAGGCATGCGCCGTAGGTGGGCACGGCGCCGATGAACACGAGCAGTGCCCAGGCCCACGCCGGCTTCGACGTGAACTCGATCATCGGCAGCAGCGCGAGCGCGCCCACCGGCATGGCGATGGAGAAGATGCGCGCGGGCTCATACCGCGAGAAGAAGCGCTTGCCGAACACGTAATAGCTGGCGTAGGCGAGTCCCGCGACGAGTCCCCAGAAGAGCGGCTCGGCGCCGACCGGGGCGCGTGCGCCGGCGCCACTTCGGAGTCCGTCGGCGCTGCCACCTGCGACAAGCGCAACGCCGGTGAGGGTCACCATGATCGTGATCGCCTTTCGCGTCGTGATCCGTTCGCCCAGCAGCATGCGCGCGGCAATCGCCACCCAGACGGGCGCCGTGTACAGGAGGATGGCCGCGAGCGCCGCCCCACCGGATTCGACCGCCCGGAAGAACGCTACGTAGAAAAGCGAGACGCCGACGAGCGCGAAGCCACCAATCGCCGGCAGGTCGCGGGGTGCGACCCACGATTGCCGGCGCACGGCGGCATGCACGGCAAAGAGCACGGCGGCAATCGTCGCCCGCCAGAATCCGATCTCGAGCGCGCTCACCCCGTCCTGAAGCAGGAAGCGCGCGACGGGGCCGAGCGTCGCCCACAACAGTGCGGCGGCGACGATGTACGCGTAGCCGGGCACGCGCGTCAGGGCATGCCGATCGTGCGCACCGCCTCGCTCGTCGAGGATGCGCCGCGACGCAGGGTCAATGCCGCGAGCGCACCGATGCGCAGCCAGCGCGACTCGCCGTGCGCCGTGAGCGCCGTCGAGTCGGGATGCAGGAAGAGTCCCGTGGCCTCGAGGGTGTCGAGCGCCACGACGGACTCGAGGTCGCCGACGTCGCGGATACGCGGGCCCACTCGCTGCACCGGCTCGTCGTAGTTGATCGCCACATCGGCGCGCACGGGTTGCTGGCCGGGCATCACGATGCTCGCGCCGCGGATGACGAGGTCGAGCGCCGAACGCGAATTGGTCGAGAGCGCGTCGTACGCCGTCGTCGGCACGGCGGTGTATCCACCCGTCGCGATGGCGTCGAGCGCCGATACCAGCGCGACGACGTTCAGCGCGCGCAGCCGCTGCTTCTCCGGGTCGCCGGCCATCGCCCCGCTCTCGATGAGCACCGTGCTCGTTCCCCACTGCTGCATCAGGTCGCCGAACGCACGCGGCTCGAAGCTGTCATCGTACCGCGCCAGGTGGCCGCCGATCGGCTGCTCCAGCACTCCAGCGACCACCGCTGCAACGTGGCGGGCGCGCGTGCGAGTCTCCCCCCAGCTGCGTGCCTCATCGGCGGCGGGAGCGAGCAGCGCGATCGCCACCTGTCGACCGCGCGGCCCGGCGAGCGTGCGCGCATTCTGGTCGTGCAGGTTGAAGCCGAAGTCGGCATCGATCGAGTCGCGCAGCCGCTTGAGGGCCCGGGCCTCCGGCGTCACGAGCCGCCGCGCATCGCGGTTGATGTCGATCCCCAGCGCATTCTCTCGCTGGAACAGCTCCGCGCCGTCGGGATTGAGCATCGGCACCATCACCACCGTGAGCTCACGGGCGATGCGGTCGCGCAGCGGATCTCGAGTAGAGGTATCGGCGAACCAGGCGGCCATGTCGGCGAGCGACATCGTCGCCGTCGCCTCGTCGCCGTGCATCTGCGACCAGAGGAGCACCGTCACCGGACCCGAGCCAAAGGTGACCGCACGGAGTGGCCGGTCCTGCACCGAGCGGCCGATCTCGGTGACCCGCACCGACGGCGAACGGAGCGCGGGCGCCATCGCGATCCACAGGTGGTCATGCGTGAAGCGCCGAGTGGTGATCGCCGTCGTGCGATACTGCTCGGCGATGCGGAGTCCCTCGGCCGCGCAGCAGGGGGCTGGATTGGAGCGGCTGGCGCCGGACGCGCAGCCGAGGCCGATCGTGATCGCCGCCGCTGCTGCGGCCATGCGCCATGCGAAGTTTCTCATGCCTGAAACTACGAGCCGGCGCTGTGTGTCAGGAAGGTGCCCAGGTCGCGTTGGATCGGAACCGCGATGGATCCACCTCCGCGTGACGCCGCATGCGTGCCAGGATGATCATCGCCATACGCACCGAGCTACCCATGGGTGCAAGAAAGGGCCGCTCGACAGAGCGGCCCTTTTCGCGGTTCATCAACCGTTCATTACGCGACCGCGGCGTCCGATCCGTACGCATCCCGCAGCAGCTTCACGCAGCGATCGGCCAGCTCGGCGGACGTGAAGTCCTTGAGGTCCGCGGCGAGGTGCCAGGTCCAGCTGGCTTCGTCGGTGCCGGCGGCCCTCAGCGTCTCCTCGAGGAGCGCCACGGGGACGGACGACGACATGCCCTTGCCGGCCATGTGCTCGGGAAGGCGCGCCATCTTCGGGGCCACATTGCCGCGCCACAGGATCACGAGCAGCTGGCCATCCGCCACCGAGTCGAGCGTGCTGCGCAACCAGGCAATCGTCAGTGCCACCGGCCCGAGCTGGATGATGCAGCGGCCAGGCATCGCACGGATCACCGGCTTCTCCACGGCACCCGTCCCAGCCAGCGCTTCCACCCGGTCCACGATCCCGTCGCTCAGCTTCCCGAATTCCCGCGTGCAGACCGCGAGGGCGCGATGCGAAGCGAGAAAGGACGGGCGATCGGAGATACCGACGTCGAACTCATGCGGCGATGCGGCCATTGAATCCTCCATAGCGACCATTGTTGAGAAAAAACCGAAGCGCCGACGAATCGATCCTCTCGATTCGTCGGCGCTCGTGTCACCTTACCCTGCGTCGATCACTCGACGCGCTCGCAGTGACGAGTGGCTCGACAAGAGCGGTTAGCGACCCTGACGGGTCACGTTCTCCGCGGCCGGACCCTTCTGGCCCTGCACGATGTCGAACTCGACACTCTCGCCCTCGGCGAGGGTCTTGAAACCCTGGCCCTGGATCGCGGAGTGGTGGACAAAGCAATCCTTGCCACCATCAGCCGGGGTGATGAAGCCAAAACCCTTCGTGTCGTTGAACCACTTGACGGTACCGGTCGTACGCATACTGGAAAACTCCTGGAAACAATTGTGCTGCGGTCGAAGCACGGGCCCTGAGAATCCAGATGCCTAGTACGAACCAGCAACAGCGAGCTCGTGACAACCCTCACGCTGGGCGCCGCCACTTGGCGGCTTGCGAAACTCCGACTAAAAAAGGGCCCGCTCATGAATTCGGCAGGCCCCTGAGCAGTCGGAACTTGTCCACACGCCGAGGCGTGAGTATCGCTCATCTAATGTAGCCTGACCGAGCCGTTAACGCAACCGACCGGACCGTAACGACAACAGTGGCTATCATTTGGCCCGGGCCGTCGCTCCGCCCTGGAGGCGCGCCCGATGCGATGATTACGGGAGCGGCCTGAGCATGCCTTCGATTTCCGTCCGGCGCGGCTCGAGAAACGGCGGCAGCGACAGGCGGTCGCCGTCGAGCGGACCATCGATGTCGAACCCCGGGCCATCCGACGCCAGTTCGAACAGCAGGCCGTTGGGCTCGCGCACGTATACGGAGCGGAAGTAGTGTCGGTCGACCTCCCCGCTGTTGCGAAAGCCCCGCGCGGCGAGACGAGCCGACCACCCGGTCATGTCGGCCGGCTCGGGGACGCGGAGTGCGACATGGTGCACGCCGCCCGACCCATACCGCGCGCGC
>JACDHQ010000643.1 GCA_013820975.1 Gemmatimonadaceae bacterium | reverse complement strand
AGCGACGCGACCATGGCAACGGTCGATGCCGCGACGGGGATCGTGACGCCCACAAACCGCCGCGGCGCGGTGACCCTGCGCGCCCTGTCGCTGAGCGGCCTCACCGACACGCTGCGGCTCACCCTGCTCTCTCCCCCCGCGTCGGTCGCCGCCATATCCGGTGGTGGCCAGACCGGAACGGCGGGGCGCAGCCTCGCGACACCGCTCGTCGTCGAGGTCACCGCCGCCGATGGGCTGCCTGCGGCCGGCACGACGGTGGCCTTCGCGGCGACGGGTGCGGGATCGATCTCGCCTTCATCGGCAGTCACGGACGCGAACGGCCGCGCCTCGGCCTCCATCACACTCGGCGCCCAGCTCGGAGAGCAGGGGTTCACCGCAACGGTGACGGGGCTGGTCCCCGTCGCGGTGGTGCAGCATGCCGTCGCCGGGGCACCGGCGTCGATCGTCGCCGCGTCGGCGGATACGGTACGCGGAGTCGCGGGACGCGCGCTCGTTGCGCCGCTCGTCGTGCACGTGCGGGACGAATTCGGGCTCCCGGTCGCGGCTGCCACCGTGAGCTGGAGCGTATCAGGCTCCGGCGGCACCCTCGCCGCCGCGACATCGATAACATCGGCCGCTGGTGCTGCGAGCGTCGGATTCACCTTTGGGAACACGGCGGGCGCGTCGATCGTGACGGCGGCGATCGGCGAAAGGAGCACGACGATCGTGCTCTTCGCGACGCACGACAGTCCTGGGCAGCTGACGATCGTCAGCGGCGACGCACAGCAGGCGCCCGCCTCGACCGCGCTGGCGCCCCTCGTCGTTCGCCTCGCCGATCAGCATGGCAATCCGGTCAGCGGCGCGTCCGTTGCCTGGTCCCGGACCGCGGGATCTGGGAGCCTGAGTGGGACGTCGTCAACGACCGGGAGTGACGGCCAGGCCAGCGTCATCTACATGACGGGAAGCCAGGCCGGACCCGACCGCGTGATCGCGTCCACAGCCGGCTTCGAGGCAGCGTTCACCGCGATGACGCAGGCTGGTGCGCCGTCGGTGCTGCAACCCATTGCCGGTAATGGGCAGTCTGTCGTCGCCGGCACCACGATCCCGGTGCGGATGAAGGCCCGCGTGACCGACGCCGATGGCAACGGGGTGGTGTCCATCGTGGATGTCACCGTCACCGCGCCCGGCGGCGCCACACAGACGGCATCGGGCATCGCCACGGACACGGCCGGGTATGTCCTCGTACCGCTCGCGCTGCTCGAGCGGCCGCGTGTTGCAGGAACCTATTCGGCGGTCGTGAAGCTGCAGGCGTCGCCCACCACGCAGGTGGCCTTCACGCTGACCGTGACGCCTGCGCCACCGGCCGCCATCACCATCCTTATGGCGCCCGCATCCGCAACGAGCGGCGCGTTGCTGTCCCCGCAACCGTCGCTGCAACTCGTGGACTCGCTCGGCAACGCATCGCCGACGGCAGCCGTCACCATCTCAGCAAACGCGACGGGCGGCGGCACGCTCGCCGGCACGACGACGTCGGTGACTGACACCACGGGCCGTGCAGCGTTCAGCGATCTCCTGCTCCGCGGATCTGGCACGGCGACGATCGCCTTCCATGCGACAGGACTAGCCGGCATCGCGCGCGACGTTGTGATCGCGGAAGCGCCACCGCCGCCGCAGCCGGTGCTGACCGCGGAACGTGCGGGCGCCGGCCAGGTGAGGATCTCGCAGTTTCACGGCGCCGTGGGCGGGCTCGGCGTGATCGTCCGCGACTCGGCGAACATGCCGGTTGCGGGGGTCGCGGTGCACTTCACGCTTGCCGGTGACGGCTCGCACGGCACCTTCTCCGGCTCGAGCTTCGAGCTCACCGGTGCGACCGACAGCACCGGCACGGCGCTGTTCGCGGACTGGCGCCCGCCGTCGGCACCCGGCACGTACGTGGCGACCGCACAGGCGCGCGTCAACGCCATCGCCATCGGCGCGCCGATCACGTTCACCGCCGTCCGATCGACCTGGACGTACACTCTCTCGGCATCACCGGCCTCCCCGATCGCCGGTGGTACGGCCGAGGTGGCCGCGGCGCTCGTGGATGGTGCGGGCGTGCCGGTGGCCGCCGCCGGGCGGACGATCGCCTGGACATCGAACGCGTCGCTCGGCGCTGCGACATCGGCTACCGATACAAGCGGTGTCGCGCGCGTCACGGT
>JACDHQ010000101.1 GCA_013820975.1 Gemmatimonadaceae bacterium | reverse complement strand
GCCTTGCATCACGCGGGACTCGGCTCCGGTCCGCCGAGCAGCGGCGGATTGCGTCGCGGCTCCACCGCCGGTCGCGCCGGAGCCGCCGGGACCGACGGCGGCGCCTGGCCGGGCCTCCGCGGCGGCAGCGTCTCGCCTCGCGAGATCGTCTCGATGTCCTCGCGGGTCAGCGTCTCCCGCTCGAGGAGTGCCGTCGCGATGATCTTGAGCAGCTCGATGTGCTCCTGGATCACGTTGCGCGCCCGGTCGTAGGCGACGGTGATCACGCGCTTCACCTCCGCATCCACGAGCTGCGCCGTCTGCTCCGAGACTTCGCCGCGCCGCTGGAGGTCGCGGCCGAGGAAGAGCTCCTGCTCGTTGTCGCCCACCTGGATCGGGCCGATGGCGTCGGAAAGGCCCCACTGGGTCACATACCGCCGCGCGAGGGTTGTCGCCTGCTGGATGTCGCTCGACGCCCCGGTCGTCACGCGATCGTGCCCGAAGATGAGCTCCTCGGCCACGCGGCCGCCGAAGGTCATCACGAGCTTCGCCTCGATCTGCCGGCGCGTGATCGACACGCGGTCGTCCTCCGGCAGCGTGAAGGCGAGGCCGAGCGCCCGCCCGCGCGGCACGATCGTGACCTTGTGCAGCGGATCGTTACCGGCGACGCGCATGGCGCACAGCGCATGGCCCGCCTCGTGGTACGCGGTGAGGCGCCGCTCCTCCTCGCGCATGACGAGCGACTTGCGCTCGGCGCCGAGCATCACCTTGTCCTTCGCGTCCTCGAGGTCGTGCATGTACAGCTTGTCGTGCCCGTTGCGCACCGCGAGCAGCGCCGCCTCGTTCACGAGGTTGGCGAGGTCCGCGCCGGCCATCCCCGGTGTCCCGCGGGCCAGCGTCGTGATGTCCACGTCGTCCGCGACCGGCTTGTTGCGGAGGTGCACCTTGAGGATGCCCTCGCGCCCGCGGAGGTCCGGCGCATCGACCACGATCTGGCGATCGAAGCGCCCCGGTCGCAGCAGCGCCGGGTCGAGCACGTCGGGTCGGTTGGTGGCCGCGATCAGGATGACACCGTCATTCGACTCGAAGCCGTCCATCTCGACGAGCAGCTGGTTGAGCGTCTGCTCCCGCTCGTCGTGCCCGCCGCCGAGGCCGGCGCCGCGGTGACGGCCGACCGCGTCGATCTCGTCGATGAAGATGATGCACGGCGCATTCGTCTTTCCCTGCTCGAAGAGGTCGCGAACGCGGCTCGCCCCGACGCCCACGAACATCTCGACGAAGTCGGATCCGCTCATCGAGAAGAAGGGGCGCGCGGCCTCACCGGCCACCGCCTTGGCGAGCAGCGTCTTGCCGGTCCCCGGCGGACCGACGAGCAGGCAGCCCTTGGGCAGCCGGCCGCCGAGCCGCGTGAACTTCTGCGGCTCCTTGAGGAACTCGATGATCTCCTCGAGCTCCTGCTTCGCCTCGTCTGCGCCTGCGACGTCGGCGAAGGTGATCTTGGGCGTGTCACCCGAGAGCAGCTTCGCCTTCGACTTGCCGAAGGAGAACGCCTTGTTCCCCCCCGCCTGCATCTGCCTGAAGATGAAGACGTAGAAGCCGATGATCAGCAGCCAGGGGAGGAAGCTGATGATGAAGCCGCCGATCGACTGCCGGGCGTCCTGCCCCTCGATCTCGACCCCCCGCTCGATCATCAGCTGCAGGTCGGCGTCGGCGAGGTCGGCCCCGGGCACGCGGGTCGAGAAGCGCTTGACCTCCGTATTGTTCGCGGAGACCGGCGTCTTCAGCTCGCCGATGATGTCCTTGCCACCCTGGACGGTGACGGACTTCACGTTGTCGCGCACCAGTTCCGCGCGGAAGCGCGAGTAGTCGAGCTTGCGCGCCGCTTCCTGGCGCGCGCCCGACATCTGGATGAGCACGACGGGAATGAGCACGATGAGCATCCAGAACGAGACCGTCTTGGAGACCCGTGCCCAGCTGAATTCCTTCTTGGTGTTCTTCGGCTCTTTCTGCGGAGGCATCTACTGCAGGCTCGCGATGTAAGGCAGGTGCCGAAAGTTTTCCGCGTGATCGAGGCCGTAGCCCACGAGGAACTCCTCCGGCGCGTCAAAGCCCACGAACTTCGTCGGGTGCGTGAGCTCCGTGGCAATGTGCTTGTGAAGCAGGGCGCAGATCTCGAGGGAACGCGGATTCCGTGCCTGTAGCAGCCCCACGAGCTTGTTCAGCGTGCGGCCGGAGTCGACGATGTCCTCGCAGAGGAGGATGTGCTTCCCCTCGAGCGTCGTCTCCGGGTCGTACACCAGGCGGACGTTACCGCTGGACACCATGGCATCGCCGTAGCTCGCCGCCACGAGGAAGTCGACCTGCAGCGGGCGATGAATCTGCCGGACGAGGTCGCTGAGGAAGATGAAGCTCCCCTTCAGCAGCCCGAGCACGAGGAGATCGCCGTCCGGATATGCGGCGGTGATGCTCTCGCCCAGTTCCTTTACCCGCGCGGCGATGACGCCGGCGGGATATGTGATACGCTTTACGGCCCGCCCTTCGAGGCGCGGATCATCGGTCACTTGGCTCACAGCGAATGCATACTCCCGGTCTACCGGACCGCGCGGTCGCCGCAAGCACGCGGCTCACCCCAGGAATCCAGACGATCACATCGTCCGCCACCACCACCGGCCAACCCACCCGATCCGCGGCAGCGATGCCTGCCTCGGTGAGCACTCGCTTCACCCGTACCATCCCCGACCCCCGCGCGATGCGGTCGGCCGGCTCCCAAACCCGGACCACCAGGGCCACGCCGTGGGGCAGCACAGCGCTCCACAGGTCGTGCTGATCTGCCGAGGCCGCGGGCATAAAGCGCCAGCGGCTCCACTTTCCCGCTCCGTCCGCCGACAGGGTCGTGCATCCAGCAGGCGCCTCGCCCACGTGACCGAGTATGAACCGGGTGCGGGTCCGGGCAGCCTGCCAGCCGCCAGAGAGCGGCATCGCATCCCCAGGCGTGCTGGAGATTGTAAACGCTGCGAGGCGGCGGGTTCCGCGCTGGTCCAGCGCGACTCCCACACGCCCCGCAATCGACGCCCAGAGCACCGCGAGCGATGACGCATCATACCCAGCGAGGTCGGATGCGGCAACGCTCAGCCCGCCCTGGGGCTCCACGAGCGACGGACAGGCGATCCCGGCGACGGCGTCCATCGCGGCCCGCCAGGCGGCGGCATGCTCAGAGAGCTCGAGCAGCCACGCTGCGAATCCCGGCCGTACCCGCTCGAGTGCCGGGAGCGTCTCGTGACGCAGCCGGTTTCGGTGATGCGTCATGCTGGCGTTCCCGGGATCGTCGATCCAGGTGAGCCCCCGCAGGAGGGCGACCCCGACGAGCGTGGATCGCGGCACCCGCACGAATGGCCGCGCGACCGCCCCGGTGGCGAGCAGCCCCGCCAGGCCGCGAGCACCCGCGCCGCGCATCGCCCGCATCAGCACCGTTTCCACCTGGTCATCGGCCGTGTGCGCCGTGACGATCCGAACGACGGGCGTTCCACCTGCGGCCGCGCGGCAGTCGACGGCGACCCCGCGCAGGAAGGCCCAGCGTGCAGTGCGCCACGCGGCTTCGCCTTGCCGGAGCGCGGCGCCGCCCCCCCGGCACACGGTGAGCCCCCGCGCGCCAGCCTCGTGCTCCACATGGCTGGCCGCGCGCGTCGCCGCCGTGCCGGTCCCGTGATCGAAGGTCGCGACGACGAGTCGCTCGCGCGGAATCAATGCAGCCGCGCGGTCGAGAAGCACCATCGAGTCGAGCCCTCCCGATACCGCCAGCACGAGTCGCTCGCCCCTGCCGCCGAGGGCAGCGACCTGACGGTCGATCGGCGCGGTGTCGGTCGGCATCCTTCAGTATATTGCCTCGCACGCGGAGCGCCTCACGCGGAGCGCCTGAGCGGAGCCGTCCCGCTTCCCCGTCTCGCTGGCTCCCGCTAACATTCGCGGACAAGTCACCACGGTCCTTCAGGAGCATCCCTTGGAAACTCACGGTCCGCTCGGCGTGATCTGGGTCGGTATCGGCCTGATCAGCTTCTACATCGCCCTGATCTGGCTCAACTCCCTGCTGGCAGTGTTCCTCACGCCGCTCTTGCTGATCCCGGCCACCTGGCTGCAGGATCGCCGCGAGCAGAAGAAGCGCGACGCCGCCCTGAAGTAGGCGCGACGCCGCCCTCGGGCGGAATCACCGCTGCTGGCCGAAGGGACGTCGCTCACGGGACGTCCCTTTCTTATAGTATGGGCATGCGATCCCTCCTCACTGCCCTGCTGCTCTGCGTGCTCCCGGCCGCGGCACATGCCCAGTTCGTCGCCCGCCCGCACCTCGACTGGCAGACCATCCAGACCGAGCATTTCATCGTCCACTACCCGGCGCAATACCGTGAGTGGACGCAGGCAGTCGTGTCACGGCTCGAGAGTGCGCGAACGGCAGTCGGTGACATCATCGGCTTCGTGCCGACGGCCCGGGTGCAGGTGGTGATCGACGATCCCACCAACGTGTCCAATGGCTTTGCGCTGCCATTCGTCGACCAGCCGACGATGGTGTTCTATCCCGTGCCGCCGTCGCCGCGGCAGTCGATCGGCAACTCGCGCGACTGGGGGGAACTGCTCGCCGTGCACGAGTTCGCGCACCTCGCGCATCTCGCGCGCCCGGCGCGGCGCCCGTTCGATCCGTTCCGGCTGCTGCCGGTCCATGTCGGCCCGATCATGCGCGGCGTGCCGGCCTGGGTGACGGAAGGGTACGCGACGTTCGTCGAAGGGCGGGTCACGGGATCGGGCCGCCCCAACAACGCGCAGCGGGCGGCGCTCCTGCGGCAGTGGGCGCTCGAGGGACGCCTGCCGACGTACGCGCAGCTGAGCGGATCGAGCGCCTACAACGGCCGTGCCTTCCCCTACCTGGGCGGGTCGGCCTATCTCGACTGGCTCGCCGCGCGCGAAGGTGACAGCACGATCACGCACCTCTGGCGCCGGATGACGGCCCGCACCCGCCGCAGCTTTCCGCAGGCGTTCGCCGGCGTGTACGGCCGCCGGCCCGAGGACCTGTACGGCCGCTTCTCCGCGGAAGTGACCGGAAGCGCACTGGCCATCGAGCGGCGCATCGTCGACTCGCTCGGCGGCGTCGTCGAGGGCGAACTCGTCCAACGGCTTGCGTGGGAAACGGGGGATCCCGCAATCAGTCCGGACGGCTCGCGCGTTGCCATCGTGCTGTGCTCGGCGACTCGACCGGGGCGCGTGGTCGTCTGGAACAGCGCCCCCGACACGGTACCGGCGCGGGTCGCTGCCGAGCGGGAGGCCGCGCGCGAGCGGGCGCGGCGCCGGGACTCGCTCGACGTGCCCGATCGCCAGTTCTACCCGCCGGCGCGGCGCGCGCTCGCAACGCTCGAAGCGCGCGATGGCCGCGGCTTCGACACACCGCGCTTCATGCCGGACGGCCGGCACGTGCTGGTGACCCGGGCCGAGCCGGTCGGCGGCGGCGCGTATCGCCCCGACGTGTACCTGTGGGACACGAAGGACGGTGACACGCGGCGCGTGACGCAGGGCGCTGCAGTGCGCCTGCCCGACCCGGAACGGAATGGGACGTCGGCGGTCGCGGTGCAGTGCACGCGCGGCTGGTGCGACCTCGTGCGCGTCGACCTGGTGAGCGGCGCAGTCGTGGTGTTGCGCGAGGGCAGCCCGTCGGTCACCTACTATCGTCCACGTATTTCCCCGGCCGGCGACCGCATTGCCGTCGCCGTGCAGGAACGCAACCAATGGCGCATCGACGTCATCGACGCGACCGGCTCGGTGCCTGGCGCCCGCACGTCCGTTCCCGGCAGTGCCACGCGGTTCGACGTGTCGTGGCGCGACGACACCACGCTCATCGTCGTGTCGGAGGCGAGCGGCATCACCAACCTCGAGCGGGTGGATGTGGCGTCCGGGCGCATCGAGCCGTTCACCCGCGTGCTGGGTGGCGCGTTCGCGCCGGAGGTGAATCGAGCGACCGACCACGTCTGGTTCCTGTCGCTGCATTCGCGCGGGCTCGACGTGCGGCAAATCCCGGCGAGCACGCCGACGGTCGACCTGCCCGCCGCCGAGCCGAACGAGTTTCCAGCGATTCCTGCGCAGCCTGCCACGGCCCCGATGCTCGCGATGCGTGACGACCTGGTCGAACGCCCGTATGGCGCCGGCCCGCGGTCGACTCGCGTGCTGCCCGGGGCAACCGTGGACGCCGGTTCCGCGGGCGCGCAGCTGTTCGCGATCAATGGCGATCCGGTTGGCCGGCTGGAGCTCGCGCTGCTCGGCACTGCCGGCTCCCGCAGTGCATGGCAGGGTGCCCGCACGTGGATGACCGTGCGGCGTTGGCGTCCAACGTTCAGCGTCGAGGCGTTCCACGCGCAACAGCAGCCTGCGGACGCGGCACCAGCCAGGCCCGCCGCCCTCGACATCAGCCTCACCGGCGGCGGGTTGCGCACCCACGGCCAGATCGACCGTAGTGCCTGGCGCGCCAGCACCTCGCTCGGCGTGGCTGCCATGCGCACGGGCCGCGCCGGTGCCGACAGTGGCGGCGCTGCACGAAGCGTCGGCTGGGCAGTCACGGACGTCAGCGGCAGCACGAGGATTCTTGGCGTCGGACTGGCGGGCCTTGCCAGCGTGCGCGGCGATGCCGGGCGGCACGGAAGCCATCGGATCGGCCACGTCGTGACGACCGGCGCGATTCGCGCGGATGCGCCTTTCATCCCGGCGATCCAGGCGACCGTCGTCCACGCGCGCAATACGAGCGCAATGAATGCACCGGCGTTCGAGCAGGTCGCCGTCGGTGGCGCCGTGTCACCATTGCTCGACACACCACTGCTTCCGAATCGCCTGTCGATGCCCGTCATGCCCGCGGGCGCACTCGTCGGCTCCGAAGCCACGACCATCCGTGCTGACGTCGCGCTCGGCACCTTCTCGCCGTATGCGTGGACTGCGCGGGTCGCCGACACGGCTGCGCCCGATTGGAATCGCGTCGTCGGCGTGGAGGCCCGGTTCAGCACCGGAGCATTCCCCCTCGTCACGCTGCCCCGTGCGGAGTTCGTCGGCGGCATCGGTCACTCGTTCGACGAACCACACCGTGGGCGGACGGCCGTGTACCTGAACGTCACGTATCGCCCCTGACAGACAAGCGGCTATCAGCTATCGGCTATCAGCTATCGCCTAACAAGGAGGC
>JACDHQ010000642.1 GCA_013820975.1 Gemmatimonadaceae bacterium | reverse complement strand
ATCGGACAGTCGGTGAGCACAAAGGGGTGTCGCGGATCGTCGTACGGGAACAAGCCCGCGATCCAGCGGGTCCCGTGGCGCTCCATGGCAAGCGTGAGCTTGCGGCGATAGCGCCACTGCTGGTCGCTGGGGCGCACGGGCGGCGGGGCGTCGAGCGGGCGCCGCCCGAGCCGCACAAGTGCATCGCGGATGATGCCCGCCTTGGCGGCACGCTGGGCGTCGTACGCCATGTGCTGGAGCTGGCAGCCGCCACAGCGATCCTCGACATAGTGCGCGCACTGCGGCTCGACGCGATCGGGGCCGGGGCTGACGATGCGAACGAGGCGGCCCCGGCCAAGGCGCTTCTCCATCGTGACGTCCACCTCGACGACGTCACCCGGTGCGGTGCGCGGCGTCAGGACGACGAGGCCGTCCGCCCGAGCAACACCGTCACCCCCGGCGGCGATGCTCTCGATGTGCACCTCGGTGGGCTTGGCGATCACCGCAACGCTCCGAGCCTGGCCGCTCGTGCCCAGTCCGATTCGCTCACGGGCTGCCGTGTTCCAGCGGAGCCTGCGCCGCCGTCGGTGCCCGCGCTTACAACCACCTTCCGAGGCGCCGCGCGCTCGCGCTCCGCGAGCACGGCCGCGACGACTGCGGCACGGGCGACCACATGTGCCGGCGGCTTGACGGCGACCAGCGACTCGAGACGCCGCTCCAGCCACTGGATGTCGATGGCTCCAGCGCGAAACTCGGCATCCTCCATCACGCGAAGGTGGAAGTCGCGCGACGTATCGATGCCGTCCACGGTCAGCTCGAGGAGCGCCCGGTGCATGCGGTCGATGGCAGCGTCGCGCGTCGGCGCCCACACGATCAGCTTGGCGAGCATCGGATCGTAGAAGAGGCTCACCTCACTGCCCGACTCTACGCCGCCATCCCAGCGCACGCCGGGACCAGTCGGCGCCTGGAGGTAGCGAATCACGCCGGTCGAGGGGAGGAAGTTGTTCGCCGGATCCTCGCTGGTGATGCGGCACTCGATCGCCCACCCGTTGGGCACGATCGACTCCTGCGACATCGGCAGCGCCTCGCCGCCGGCGATGCGCAGCTGCCACTGCACGATGTCGATCCCGGTCACGAGCTCCGTGACCGGGTGCTCGACCTGGAGCCGCGTGTTCATCTCGAGGAAGTAGAAGCTCCCGTCGCGATCGAGCAGGAACTCGCACGTGCCGGCATTGACGTACCCGGCGGCCTTCGCGAAGCGGACGGCGGCGTCACTCATCGCCCGCCGCAGCTCAGGCGTCACGGCGACGCTCGGCGCCTCCTCGATCATCTTCTGGTGGCGCCGCTGCACCGAGCACTCGCGCTCGCCGAGGGCGAGCATGGTGCCGTGAGCGTCGCCGAGTACCTGGATCTCGACGTGGCGCGGCCCCTCGACGTACTTCTCGACGTAGACCGCGTCGTCGCCGAATGCGTTCTGCGCCTCGCGCTTCGCCGACTCGAGCGACGACGCAAGGTCGTCGAATGCCCGCACCACGCGCATTCCCTTGCCCCCGCCGCCTGCCGCCGCCTTGAGCAGCACCGGCAGCCCGAACTGCTCCGCGACGGCGCGCGCTTCGTCGGCGTCGCGCAGCGCCTCGGTGGTGCCGGGCACGACCGGCACGTCGGCGCTGATCGCGAGCTGGCGCGCCGCCGTCTTGCTGCCCGTCGCCGCAATGGCCTCGGGGGGCGGCCCGATGAAGACGAGGCCCGCATCGCGGACCGCGCGCGCGAACCACTCGCGCTCGGACAGGAAGCCGTACCCGGGATGGATCGCATCGGCGCCGGTTCGCACCGCGGCCTCGATGATCCGTTCGCCAACGAGATAGCTCTCGGAGGACGGCGAGCCGCCGATCGCGACCGCCTGATCGGCCTCGCGGACGTGCGGCGCACGGGCGTCGGCCTCGGAATACACCGCGACCGTTGCAATGCCGAGCTCCCGGCACGCGCGAATGATCCGGAGCGCGATTTCGCCGCGGTTGGCGATGAGGACTTTATGGAGCATGGAGAGAGATGCGAGATGCGAGATGCGAGATGCGAGATGCGAGATGCGAGATGCGAGCCGAAAGGATACACCGTGCATGCGGAGGACGCGGCGTGATTCAGGGTCCCGAGTCAACCTGTACGTATGGATGAAGTGATTGGCGAGGTCCAGGCGTGGGAG
>JACDHQ010000641.1 GCA_013820975.1 Gemmatimonadaceae bacterium | reverse complement strand
GGATTCCTGCTCTACCTGCTCGGCCTCATGGCGGCTCTCGCGGTCGTGCGGTCGGCCGCGCGCGCGCGACTCCGGCGGCACGACCTCCGCGTGCGCCGCGAACTGCTACGGATCGGCGGGCTGCTCGTCACAGCGCTGGCCGCACTCCTTTTGGCGCCCGTTGCCTACCTCGACGGCCTGCACCTGGTCGCCCTGGCGGCGCTGCTCGTCACCGCGCTGCTCGCGCACGCGCGATCGCTGCACGATGACGTGGCGCGGGCCGCGGTTCGGGCCGCGCAGCTCGAAGCGGCGCGCCAGCAGCTGACGGCAGCGCTCCTCCGCAGCAGCATCCATCCACACTGGCTCATGAACACGCTCACCGCGCTGCAGGAGCTCATCGAGCGTGCACCGCCGCAGGCCAGCGAGCTTGTGCACCGGCTCGCGGATGAGTTCCGCCTGCTGCGAAGCGTGAGCGAGCGCCCCACCATCCCTGCCGCCGAGGAGGTCGCGCTCTGCCGCGCGCACCTCGCCATCGTACGACTCGCGCGAGACCTCTCGCTCGACTTCGTGATCCGTGGCGAGGCTGTCCTGTCCGACGTGGTGCTGCCGCCGGGGGTGCTGCACACGCTGGTGGAAAACGGGCTCACCCACGGCGCGCTCGCGGGGGCCGGGGGCGGCGTGGCAGCCAGCGCCCTGGCCACCTTCACCCTGAGCGCCGCGCGCCTGGGTGATTCCGTCCGCTTGGAGCTTTCCGCGCCGGCAGGGCGGGGCGGACGCGCCGCACGGCCGCCGGGCACCGGCACTCGCTTTATCGAGGCGAGCCTCGAGGCCGCGTTCCCGGGGAGGTGGACCTTCGCGCACGGCATGGACGGCGAGGCGCCTGACGCGCGCTGGCGGAGCGTGCTCACCGTGCCTGCGGCGCCCCAGCCGCGGCACGACATCCTGCCGCTCGACGCTACGCGTGGCACGACGGCCACCCCGGAGCAGACGTGCGCATCCTGATCGTCGAGGATGAGCCGCTCGTACGCGAGCGGCTACAGCGCCTCTGCCGGGAACTGCTCGGCCCCGCCGCGCACGTGACGGCGGAGGGGACGCTCGCCGACGCTGACGAGACCCTCCGCGCCCGCCCGCTCGACGTGCTGCTGCTCGACCTGAACCTCGACGGGGAGGACGGCTTCTCCCTCCTGCGCACCGCAGTGGCGAGCGCCTTCCACACGATCGTCGTCTCGGCGCACGCCGAGCGCGCGGTGCAGGCGTTCGCGCTCGGCGTGCTCGACTTCGTTCCGAAGCCGTTTACCCGCGAGCGACTCGCGCAGGCGCTCGCGCGCGCACAGGGTGTCGCCGGCGACGAGGGGCGTGCGATGCGCTTCCTCGGCGTCTGGCGCACGCGCGGCGTAGGGCTCGTGCCGGTGGACGAGGTATGCTGGATCCGAGCGGACGGCGACTACAGCCAGCTGCGCCTGGCCAGCGGGCGGTACGAGCTGCACGACAAGTCGCTCGACCGCCTGTCGGCGCTCCTCCCTGTGGCGTTCGTGCGCTGCCATCGCTCATACCTGGTCAACCTCGCCCACGTCGACCGGCTCGTGCGTGAGCGAGGCAGCCGCTACGCGCTCGCGCTGAAGGACGGTACTCAGCTGCCTGTCGGCCGGTCACGGGTCGGTGCGCTCCGGGAGCGCCTTGGTTGAAGGTTGCAGCAAGACTGCTCGCGTTCCACGATGCCTTCGGCCCGTCCGTCGGCGGTCACGCAGCTCGGAACCACAAGCCCCTTGTCATTACGTAACCGCGAGGTTACATATTCTCCATGGATCTCGTCCTTGCGATCGCCGATCCGATCCGGCGTGACATCCTGATGCTCCTTCGCGAACGGGTGATGTCTGCTGGCGACCTCGCGGACTGCTTCGACGTCAGCAGGCCGGCCGTCAGCCGGCACCTGCGCGTGCTGCGCGAATCCGGGCTGGTGGTCGACGAGGTGCGCGGGCGCAAACGGCTCTATCACCTCGACACCGCGCCGCTCGCGCCCCTCATGGAGTGGCTTACCGCCCTGCACGTCCGTTGGTCCGGCAATCTTGATGCGTTGGAGACCGAGGTGTACCGCACACGTCGTGAGCGTCGCAGTTCTCCCTCACTGTTGGAGAAGAAACGGGCATGAACCCCGCACCTACAGGCCGCCTCGTCCCCACGCCGAATGGGCACGACCTCATCATCGTTCGCA
>JACDHQ010000640.1 GCA_013820975.1 Gemmatimonadaceae bacterium | reverse complement strand
CCCTGCGCCTGATGCTTCCGCTGCCGCTTGCGACAAGTTGCGCGGTCCGCCAGGCGAGCGCGCCCGCGCCGCGTCCGGCCGTGATCCCGCACTCGGCGTGGGCGCAGTCACCGCCCGTCGGCTACGCGGCGGACGCAACGCGCCGGAACAAGGCGGCCGGGGACTCGCTCACCTTCCGCGACGTCACCATCACGGTGCTCGGCACGGATGGGGATCCGGCCGGCGCGACGACCGCGGACGTGGCGCGGCTGCGGCTGCGCGCCGGCTCGACGGTGGAGGAGCGTACCGTTCGCGAGGGCACCGCGTTCCGCTGGAACGGCTACCGCATCGCGATCGTGGCCATTCACAACACGGGTGAGCTCGGTGCCGGCCTCGTGGCGCTGGAAGTCGCGACGGTCGCGTCACTGCCACCGCACATCGCCGCGTCCGACTCCGCAGGCGGCGCGGCGATGCGGCTCCGCATCCCGCACCGCATCACGCACGTGACGCTGCACCACACCGGCGACTCCCGGACGCTCGAACCGCACGAGAATCCGGCCGTCCGCCTGCGGAACCTGCAGGCATGGGGCGCGCGCGATCGCAACTGGTGGGACGTGCCGTATCACTACCTGATGGGGCTCGAGGGGCAGGTGTACGAGGGGCGCGACCACCGCTTCGCGGGCGAGACGAACACCACGTACAATCCCGAGGGGCACTTCCTCATCAGCATCATCGGGAACTACGAGCAGCAGGAGCCGACGCCGGCGCAGATCGAGTCGATCGTGCAGCTGATGGCGTGGGCGGTGACGGAGTTCGACGTGCCGCTCGACCGCATCGGGGGGCACTACCACTATGCCAACTCGGGGTGCCCCGGGAAGCACCTGAGGAAATACCTGGAGGATGGGACGTTCCGGCGGATGGTCGCGGAGCGGGTGGGGAGAGGCGGTTGACCGACGCGCGCTGACGCGCGGTTCAGCGAGCGCTGGAGGCGGCGCTGCGCACTTCGACACGCTGACGGTACCGTTCGTCCCACGCCTCTGCCTGAATCGCGCGATGCGGCGTACACTCCGTAAATGTGCACCCCGACGCTGCCACGACGATTCGCGCCAGGCTTCTGCCTCGCCATCCTTCTTTTTCCTGGTGCGGTTCCCGTGGAGGCGGATGGGCAGCGGCCGTCGACGGCTGCGCGCCGCGCGGCACACGCTGGTGCATACCTCGAACGGCTCCAGCCATATGGGTTCTCGGGGGTCGTGCTGGTCGCGCGAGGGGCCCAGGTCCTGTACCGGGACGGCCATGGCATGGCAGACCGGGAGAACCGCGTCCCATTCCGCGCATCGACGCTCTTCGACGTCGGGTCACTCACGAAGCAGTTCACCGCGGCGGCCGTCCTCAAGCTGGCGTCCGAAGGGAAGCTCGCCGTGACCGATTCCATCGGGCGGTTCTTCGCCGACGTGCCCCCTGGGAAGCGTGGCATCACGGTACACCAGCTGCTCACCCACACGGCGGGGATCACCGACGACCAGCTCACGTCGGACTACGTTCGGGTGTCGCGCGACTCGATGATCGCCCGCACCATGCGGGCGAAGCTGCTCGCCGCTCCCGGCGAGCAGCATGCATACTCGAACGTCGGGTACAGCGTCCTGGCGGCGATCGTCGAGCAGGTGACGGGCGAATCGTATGAGGCCTTTCTCCGGCGCGCGCTGTTCCGGCCTGCCGGCCTGCGCGAGACGGGATACACGATTCCCGTCGCGCTTCGCGCTCACCTCGCCACGGGGTACCGGCGCGACGTGCGATGGGGCATTGGCGCCGACAGCATGGCGGCGACTGGTGGCGACGCCTGGAACCTGATCGGAAACGGCGGGCTGTACTCCTCGGTCGGCGACCTCCAGCGATGGACCTCCGCGCTGCTGGATGGTCGCGTGCTCCCTCGCGAGTGGGTCGCGCGAATGTTGACGCCGCACGTGCTTGCCATCGCGGAGTACCGCCAGCGGGATGCACCGCTGTACTACGGCTACGGGTGGTATGTCTGGAGACCCGCCGGCAGGACCGTCGTGTTCCATGACGGCGGCAACGGCATCTCCTATGCCTCGGTCCGGCTGTATCGCGACGACAACACCACGCTGGTGTATGCCTCGAACACGAGCGCCTACGCCGAGCGTCGGGACCTGCCCGTGGAGGCGCTCAACCGGATCATGCTGGGCGACACGGTTGCGC
>JACDHQ010000100.1 GCA_013820975.1 Gemmatimonadaceae bacterium | reverse complement strand
CCGGGGGGGTGGCGCGTCGAGAACTCGCGCACCATGCGAGAATCGCTCGCGCTCCCGAGGGATCAGGGGCTAAATTGTCCCCAGTCTCTGCCTGGGAGTCACCGATGACCGAGATCCTGTTTATCGTCGAGGACGCGGCCGAAGGTGGGTACATCGCCCACGCCGTCGGCGTCTCGATCGTCACCGAAGCGGATGACCTGGACCAGCTGCGCGCGATGGTCCGCGATGCCGTGCGCTGCCATTACGATGAGGCGGACGCCGAGCGGCCGAAGGCGATCCGACTCCATCTGGTGCACGACGAAGTCATCGCCGCCTAAATGGCACGGCTCCCGCGCGATCTCTCGGGCCGCGATCTCTCTCTCTCGCTCCGCCGCTACGGCTACACGGTGACGCGCGAGACGGGGAGTCACATGCGGCTCACGACGCAGCAGGGCGGTGAGCATCATGTCACGATCCCCGATCACGCGAGTCTCCGCGTCGGCACGCTCGCGAGTATACTCGCGAATGTGGCAGCACATCTCGGGATCGAGCGCGCGGCGCTCACGGCAGCGCTCTTCGACGGGTGAACCCACGCACCCGCGCGCGAGCGCGCTCACTCCCCCTCGAAACAGCACGTCCGGACCTCGACACGAAAAGTACGACGGAATAACCGGATAACCGCGCAGCTAAAGGAAAAAGCCACACCGAAGCTATCCACGAGCACCGGAGGGCATCGACCGTGACCGGCGCGAGCCGACACCAAAGCCCACCGACTGACCCGCCGTCCGAAGATGGCGAAACTGGTTGCAACCCCCCTCCCCTACCGCCTCCGCCACTCCACCACGGCCGCACGCGTGTTGTGCCGCGCCAGCGTCAGCTTAATCACACCCGCCCACTCCGCAACCGGCTGCGTGCTCCGCACCACCACAGCCCATCGCTCCGGCGTGTTGGTTACGCGCCGCATCACGTCGAGCCTGTTGCGCAGGAACGCCGCGCCGCTCCAGGGTGATACCGTCGCAGCCACGGCATCGATACCGACCGTGTCCCCTCGCACACGGGCGGCGACGATCGCACGGGCCAGCTCCTCGTCGATCCCGTCGATCGCGACTAACGCCGCAACCGGCGCGCGGGTGAGCAGCACCCTTCCCGAATCCGCGCCGAGCACCGAGTCCAACCCCGCAGCCTCCGCACCTCGTACAAGTGCGATCTCGCGCGTCGATGCAAACGGTGCGTTCCGCGGCCTCGGACGCACCGCGGCGTCGTACCATTCTGCTTCGGCTCCATGGGCTCGTACCGCGCCGTCCGGATCACGCCAGTCGAGGATCGCGTCGGTCAGCGAATCGCGCCACGCCCGAGAACGACCAAGCGCACCGAGCAGGGATCGCAGCTGTGCTTCACCGAGCCGGTTGATGTCCGCGGTGGCCCCATGTGCCCGTACCTGAAGCGTACATCCGTCGCGGACCCCCGAGGAAGTGAGGAGGCTATCCAGGTTCAGCCACACCCGAGCTGGATGCTCGCTCGCCACAAGCGCGGAATCCGCCCGGGCCCGGACCATGGCTGCGCAGCCTTCCGCATGCCATCCCGCGCGCGCGCCGGCAATCCGGTTCTCCGCAACCCGGGTGCTCGTCCGAGCGCCGAGCGTGACGGTGAGGACGAGCGCCGCGATTCCCGTCAGGGTCCAGAGCACGGCGAGGAGCGCAAAGCCCCTCCGTCGCAGACCGCCTGAGGTGCTACGCCAGCAACGCACTGCGACCCTCGGCGGGGCGGACCACCCCATCGAGCTCCAGCCGCTTGATCCACCGATAGATCGTCGCCCGGTGGACCCCGAGCGTCGAGGCAGCTGCATCGACATCACCGCCATTGAGCCTGAGGATGGTGAGGAGATGATGCCGCTCGTGACCCTGCACCGAAAAGACTCCTCCCGCGCTGAGCGGGGTGCTCAACTGCGGTGCGACGTCGGCCACGCCGATGCAGCCACCGTCCGCCATGGCAGCCGCACACTCGACTGCGCGGCGGAGCTCCCGCACGTTCCCCGGCCAGTCGTGCGCGATGAGGAGCTCCATCGCCGCTGGGTCGATCGTCGCGGTGCCCGTACTGCCCGGAGCTACCCCCGCGAGAAAATGCGCCGTGAGCGCCGGAATGTCCTCGCGACGCGCCCGCAGGGGTGGCACGTGCAGGCGCACGCCGCGAAGGCGCTCGAGCAGGTCGCGACGAAACCTCCCGGTCTCGACAAGCCCGTCAAGATCCTCATTGGTGGCGGCGACTACGCGAAAGTCGCTACGCCGGTCCTCGGACGCCCCGACGGGACGGAAGGACCGGGTCTCGATCGCACGGAGCAGCTTCGCCTGCGCCGGGAGTGCCATGCTACTGATCTCGTCGAGGAACAGCGTTCCCCGGTGCGCCTCGGCGAGGTATCCCGCCGCTGAGCCGGTCGCACCGGTAAACGCCCCCCGGACGTGACCGAAGAGCGTCGATTCGAACATCGACTCGGGGATCGCCGAGGCGTTGAGGGCCACCAGTGGTCCGGAACGGGTGCTCGCCGCGTGAATCGATGCCGCGACGATCTCCTTTCCGGTTCCCGTTTCACCGTGGATCAGGACTGGTAGCGGCGTCGGTGCGATCCTCTCGATGAGCGCACGGACGCGCTGGATTGCAGGCGCGCTCCCTATTAGCACGTGGCGGTTGCTCCGGGTCATGGCTTCACCGTCCGAGACCTGGACTGCAAGGCGCCGGTTGCGGCATCGACGTCATCATCCGCGCGGAGCACTCGGGGCGTCAGGAAGAGAAAGAGCTCGGTCTCGTTCCGGCGCCGGCTTGCGCGACCGAACAGGCCGCCGATCACTGGAATGCTCGACAGCACGGGAATGCCACTCTGCGATACCTCCCTCTGCTGGTCGATCAACCCGCCGAGTACGATCGTCTGCCCATCGCGAACGAGCAGGCGGGTCTCGACCGAGCGTGTCGAGATTACCGGAGCGTTGAACTGCTGTTCCGTCGTCGCTGCATTGACCTCCTGCGCGACCTGGAGCATGACATACCCGTCGGCACTGATCGTGGGTACGATCTGCAGCTTCGTGCCAACGTCCTTGTACTGGACCACCTGGTCGCGCGCCGTGTTGTCGGTCGGGAGCACCCGTGCCACCTGCACGAACGGACGCTGGGAACCGACGTTGATCTCCGCCCTCTCGTTGTTGGCAGCCAGCAGGACCGGCCTGCTGAGGATATGGACGTCTCCTCGTGAGGCTGCCGCGCGCAGCGTTGCGTCGATGTCCAGCCCGCCGATCCCCATCACGCGGGCCACGAAGTCACCCAGGCTCACCGTGGTGAGCTTGCCTTCGATCGTCGTGTTCCCGTGTTTGCCCAATGCGGTGGACGGCGCGGAGACGTCGATCCCGAGGTCGAAGCTCCGGTCACGGCGTACCTCGGCAATCAGCACCTCGATCAGCACCTGTAGTGGTCGTACGTCTATCTCGCGAACTGCCGCTTCGACGAGTGCGAAGTCCCGTGCCGATGCGCGAACAAGAAGGCTGTTGATGCGTGGGTCAGGCACGATCGTCACCTCACCCGCGAGTGCCGCCGCCTGGCCGGCGACGGAGGCGACCGCATTCGGCGGCACTGGTGGAGGAACCGCGTGCGGCGGCACCTGCTGCTGCTCGAGGCTTCTGGCCAGCGATGCTGTCGGCCGCGCACCCAGTTCGCCCAGCGCGCCCGCCCGTCCATACAGGGCATTGACCGTGGCGGCAACCTCGGCGGCCTTGGCATGGCGCAGGTGGATGACGTAGAGCGTCTGATGACCTGAACCGGGAAACGCTGATCCTTGCTGCTGCGCGGGCACCGCCGTCGCCTTTGGGACGAGCCGATAGATTCCGCCCGTCGAATCATCGACCAGCTCCATCCCCTGGCTGTCCAGCAGGCTTCGTAACATGCGCGGGACGTCGGAGCGTGGGACTGGCTGCTGGGTTTCGAGAGTGATGCGCGCCCCGGCGACGCCGCTGAAGACCACCGGGCGGTCCATGTAGCGCGACAGCGCGTGAACGGCCGCACGCATGTCCGCATCCACCAGCCGGATGCTGACGCTGTCGCCATGCGAGACGACGGACGCCGCCTCGGGCTGCTGCGCTGCCGACACCCTGACTCCGGGTCCCAGGCAGAGAAATGCCGTCGCGATCGCGGTGATGCACGGCATGCGCGTGATCC
This sequence comes from Gemmatimonadaceae bacterium, assembly GCA_013820975.1. Lineage (GTDB taxonomy): Bacteria > Gemmatimonadota > Gemmatimonadetes > Gemmatimonadales > Gemmatimonadaceae > JACDHQ01. The sequence continues at coordinate 3,043 of JACDHQ010000100.1, read as the reverse complement.
TGTCAGTCATGAGGTCCTGGAGTTGACGAGGCAGGACGCAGCGTCAGCGTCCAGGTGGTGTCATAACCCTTCGCGACAACTGTCCCGCGCCGGACGGATGTCACCGTCACGCCGGATGCTTCTTCCCCGACGCGTAATACCGTCGTGCCCTGTCGGCCCGGGATGCCGTCCACGAGGACTTCCCAGGGCGGACCACCAACCAGGCCACGCAGGGCGAGTTGCGGCCTCGGCGCAGATGGAGCTGGCGGAGCGGTGAAGCCCGTGACGGGTGCCTGGTCTCCGCGGTGGATGCGAAACAGGTCGCCGTCGGTGATGATCGCGACCGCCTTCGTCAGCGAGTCGCCATCGGGTTGCTGAACGCGCAGGACGGCGTAGGTGCCGCTTGCAACCTGCGGCTCCAGCGGTGGGTGCTGCGCCGAATACCTGAGGAAGCCGGCGACGGAAGCGAGCACCGTCGCTGCCCAGAGCATGTGGTCAAGGCGAACGCGGATCATGGTCGCTCAGCCAGCCGCGCGCGATAGAGGCCATCGATGACAATGTCCGCCGTCACACCACCCGCATCACCGGGAAGTCCGTGTGCCATCGATGCAGAGATCCCGAGCTCCCGGATCCGCAGCAGCGCAGGTCCCACCTCGAGTGACGCAATGAAGTAGGCAACCGCTGCAGCGTCGCCGGTTATGGTGGTGCGAACGGCGACGCGTTCGATAGGTGCATCGTCATGCTGATCGACACGAAGCTCGACGCTGCCCAACGCCACTTCCGCATCTTCGCTGGCAGCGGCGATCAGTTCCGCGAGTGCCGCCCCGGCGCCGGACGGGTTCGCCCCGTCCAGCAGCAGGTCGTCCACTCCCTCGAGCGTCCGATTCAGCGCCACCAGCTGGGACTCCGTGCGCCCGGCTGCGCCCACGGCCGTGGCAGCCGCGTCCGCCCGCAGTCGCATCACCGCCGCCCGCTCCATGGCGGCTTCATTCCAGCGAACCGCTGCTGGCACTCCGCGGATGAATACGACCAGCCCCGCGAGCGCGGCGGCGCCAACCAGCAGCGCACGGCGGTCACGGGGGGCGATGAGCGCGGCACTCATGGCGCTGCCTTTCCCTTCATGGCGCCCCACTGAAACCGGATGGTCACTCGCTCCGACCGCGGCACGCGCGACGATGCTGTCATCCCAGGGACTGGCATACCGACGGGTGGCTGATTTGGCGCGACGATCGGCACAACCGGTCCGACGATCGTCAGCCCACCGATCATGTCGGTCGCTTCAAGCTGCTGAAGTACCGACGCCGCGCTGGGGGCCACCACGGTCATCGTTCCCCCAGCCGAGTCGAGTCTGAGCGCAGCGACGCTCGCCGGAGGCTCGACGAGGCTGGTGAGCCCCGCGAGCACCAGGGTCATGGATCGCGCACCGGCAGCGAATTCGTTGATCGCGGCCACGTCCCGGACGAGCGGCACGAGCTTCGCCTGCAGCGCATGCGTCTCGACCGCACGCGACTGGAGGGCGTCCAGCTCGCGTGCCGCCGCTCGCTCCTGCTGCACCGCCGCCAACCCGGGCGCGACGGTGGCCGCCGCGATCGCGGCAGCACACAACGCTCCACTCAACAACCGCGTCGCGAGGCCGCCCGGTGTCGCTCCATGCCGCGCCGCTCCCGGCCGCCACGCAATCGTGGCATTCCTGCCAACGATGGCGGCGGCATAGGCGTCTGCAAGCCGCCACCCGGCGGCGCCGAGCTGCCGAAGCGGTGGGGCCATGTCAGACTGTGCAGGCGGCTCCGCCGAAGACGTCGTCGGTTCATGGCGTCGATAGGCGACAATGCGTCTGGCTGCGAACTGCGACGATCCGGCTACATCGCCGTCCAGCCAGGTGATGATGTCGGCCTCGGCCGCGTACGCGAGGACAATCGCTGAGGGCACCACCGCTGACAGTCGTAGCCGGTGCTTCGCACACGCGCCCCGCAAGGCAATGACGATCGGCTCCTCGATCGCCGCACCCCAGAACACGCCCTCTTCTGCACGGTCTACCTCGGTGGTGACGATCGGTGCGCCGTTGCGGAGGAAGAAGCGCGATGCATTCTCACGTACGAGGCTGGCGACCAGGCGCGGCGGTACGGCAGGCAAGCCGGTAAGGCGTCGAAGCTGGGCGCCCTGCGGCCCGACCGCGGCAACCACCATGCGGGGGCGGCCGGCGTGCGTGATCGCATCACCGATCAGCCGGTCGACCACCGCTGCAAGCGGAAGGAGCTCAGTGATCGCTATCTCGCCTGACCACCGGATGGCGGCACCGCGCAAGCGGACAGCCCGCACTGCGTCCACGGACACGCCCAGACCGAGTATCCCGTCCGCCGGAAGGCGTGAGAGGTGGCGCAGCACGTCGCTGACGCCGGTGCCGGCAGTCACGCGGTCACCCACGGTCCCCGATCCTGACGACTAACGTGTCGGTACCGAAGATGAACGCGACCGCCGAAGGCGGAGCGATTGCAGTACGCCAGGCGGTGAACCACCGGCCGCCATCACGCGCACTTCCGAGATATCGGATCGTGCCCGGCGCGGCGCCGATGTGGAAACGCAGTTGCGCGCCAGTCTCCACGGTGCCCACGAGCGCCACGCTATCCGACCCGGCACTCTCGAAGGTGAGATCGACACGGCAGCGCTCCTGCCACCCGCGCGGCACCTGGCACCAGCTGGTGAACCGGATCCGGGACGGCTCGCCGTCGAACCGGTCGTGATCGCCTCCGGAAAGTTCCGCGCTGCCAACCAGGCGCCGGAGACCGCGTTCGGAATTCGCGGCGGTATCCCGGTCATGCGCAGCCCGGCTGATCCGCAACGCGGTCTCCCCCACGCCTTCCGCGAGACCGCGCAAGGCTGCGACGAGTATGGCCGCCAGGACGAGGGCCACCAGCACTTCCAGCAGCGTGAATCCGTTGCGCTCACCGCGCACGAGACGAATCCGCGTAGACGGGACGATAAAGAGACGTGCGCAGCAGCTCTCGGCCGCCGGTGGAATCGTGAAGCTGGATATGGTACACCGACTCCCGTGGCCGGCTGACGG
>JACDHQ010000639.1 GCA_013820975.1 Gemmatimonadaceae bacterium | reverse complement strand
GCGCAACACCAGGGCCGCCGTCACGGACGCCACCCTGGCGATCCGCAACGTCACCGTGGTGGACGTGGAGACCGGTGTGCTGCTCGCCGACCGCACCGTGCTCGTGGACGTCAGGCGGGATCGCATCATCGCCCTGGACTCGGGCAGCGGCTCGCCGCTGCACCGCCGGCCGACCGCGGCCCTCGCCATCCGGAACGTCACCGTAGTGGACGTCGAGCGCGGCTCGCTCCTTCGCGAGCGCACGGTGCTCGTGCGCGGCCAGCGCATCGTGTCTGTGGACTCCGGCGCCGCGCACGCGATACCCGCCGGCGCCACGGTGGTGGACGGCGCGGGGAGGTCCCTGATACCCGGCCTCTGGGACATGCACGTCCACACGGCTCACCCCTCGTACTTCCCGCTCCTCGCCGCTAACGGAGTCACAGGCATCCGCGACATGGGCGGGGCGGCGGAACCACCGACGGATGGGTGCGAGTCGATCCGTCCGGACTCCCTCCTCGCCTGGCGCGCCCGCGTCGAGGCGGGAGCGTGGATCGGGCCGCGCATCGTCCTCAGCGGGCCAGCTGCGAGCGGCACCGGCTGGCCGACGAGCCTCCCTGTCCGCACGAACGACGAGGCGCGGTCGGCGGTAAGCGCCCTCCGTGCCCTCGGGGTGGACTTCGTCAAGGTCTACGAGGGGATTCCGCTCGACGCCTACCTCGTACTCGCCAAGGCCGCACGCAGTGCCGCTCTCCCGATTGCCGGACACGTTCCCGTGGAGACGGTGGGACTCCTCGACGCGATCGTGGCCGGACAGCGGAGTATCGAGCACGTCCGCGACGCCCTCCTCCTATGCTTCACGGATGACCCCGAAAAGCTCGCCCGATTCTTCGCTGAGGACCGGTGGGGTGAGGAGGACATTGCGTGGGGCCTGCCGGTTCACGAGCAGTGCCCGCAGGTTATCGAAGCCCTGCGAACCCACCCCGTGTGGCTCACCCCGACGCTGGTTGTCGAACGAGCGAAGGTGGCAGCCGAGGAGGGGGCATTCGTCGACGATCCCCGGCGGGCGTATCTGCCAGCATCCGTGCAGGAGGCGTTTGCCGCCTTCGTCAGGGACAAGCTTTCGCAGCCCGCGGCCAAGCGAGCGAGCGAGCACTTGTGGTGGCGGACGCAGCAGCGGCTCGTCGGCAGGATGGCGGATGCCGGGGTGGCCATCCTCGCCGGAACCGACGCCGCGTGCGAGGGCGGGCTGCCGGGGTTCAGCCTCCACGACGAGTTAGCCTTGCTCGTCCAGGCCGGCCTCTCACCACTTCAGGCGCTCCAGGCCGCCACGCTCAATTCCGCCCGCTACGTCGGTGCCACTGACGCGATGGGCACGGTCGCGCCGGGGGAGCTGGCCGACCTCGTGCTACTCGACGCCGACCCGCTGGTGGACATCCGCAACACGCGCCGCATCCACGCCGTGGTCCTGAATGGGCGGCTGCTCGACCGCGCCGCGCTGGACGCGCTGCTGGAGGACGCCCGCCGAACTGTGGAGGTGATGCGGTAAGCGGGAATCACGGAAGCCGAGTCTTCGCCATGTGTGCCGCGCTTGCGGGCTGCATCCGCACGCCGCAGCCCGTGGAGACCGGCGCCGCGGCGACACATGGCACTTCCATTTCACTGATTTCAACTGGAGCACGATGATAAGACCCGCTGCCGCCGCTCTGTTGCTCCCGCTCCTCGCGGCCTGCGCCACCATGCGCCAGCCCAGCACGTCCGTGGCAGGCGCCGATCTGCTGATCCGCGGCGTGACCGTAGTGGACGTGGAGAGCGGCAGGCTGCTTCCCGACCGCAGCGTACTCGTGCGCGGGAAGCGCATCATGTCCGTGGACTCCGGCCCGGCCGCACGCTCCCCCAGCGCCACAGTGGTGAACGCCGCCGGTATGTACCTGATCCCCGGTCTGTGGGACAGGCACGGTCACGTGCTGAACCGCTGGAGCTGGGGCGCGCCCCTCTTCGTCGCCAACGGCGTGACGGGCGTTCGCGACATGGCGACGTGGACGCCGCTCGCCGAGGTGCGCCAATGATCCGACCACTCCTGACGAGCACGCTGGCCCTGCTGACACTCCTCACCGCGTGCGGGCCCGCGGATGCGGATCGCACCCCTGGCGCGCCCGCCCAGCAGGTACCCGAGAATGACCGCTATGGCGGCACCGCGGTGGTCAGCGTGAGCGTGGATGCC
>JACDHQ010000638.1 GCA_013820975.1 Gemmatimonadaceae bacterium | reverse complement strand
CGGCACTCGGCAACCGGCTTGCGCCGGGCGCCGCCGTTGCGATCGGCCGGCATGGCCGGATCGTGCACATGCGCGGTTACGGGGCGCTGGACTGGGCACCTGATTCGACCGCAGTCGCCGGCGCAGGGTCGTTTTCGAGCGTCGGGACATCGAGCGGCGCCTCGGCCGAATCGACCCCCTTCGCCGCTGCGGGGGCCACTGCGTTTCCAGCTCCCGCTCCGGTCACCGAGTCGACGCTGTTCGACGTCGCCTCACTCACCAAGGTCGTCGCGACGACGACGGCTGCGATGATCCTCGAGGATCGCGGGCTGCTCGCGCTCGACAGCACGGTCGGCCACTTCCTCCCGAAGTTCGTCGCTCGCGATTCGATGAAGCGCGCAATCACCGTGCGCCACCTGCTCACCCACCAGGGCGGGCTCGAGGCATATGCGCCGCTGTACCTCGACTCCCTCGTCCGGGGACGCGAGGCATACCTCGACCGCATCGCCGAGCGGCCGCTGCGGAGCGCGCCTGGCACGGCGACGGTGTACAGCGACTGGGACATGATCCTGCTGCAGCTCGTCGTCGAGAAGGTTTCCGGCTCGCCGCTCGAGTGGTTCTTCGAGGATCACGTCGCGCAGCCGCTCGGCCTTCGCGAGACCGTCTTCCGCCCCGCGCCGCCGCTCCTGCCGCGCACCGCCGCAACGGCGAAGGACAGCACGCGTGGCGGCATCCTGCGCGGTGTCGTCCATGACGGCAACGCGTGGGCGCTCGGCGGCGTGTCGGGCCATGCGGGCCTCTTTTCTTCGGCGCGCGATCTCGCCGCCTTCGCACACATGATGCTCTCCGGTGGACGACTCGGTGCAACGAGCCTCGTCGATCCGGCCACGGTGGCTCGCTGGACGGCACCGCAGGTGGACGGTTCGAGCCGCGCCCTTGGCTGGGACACGCCGTCGGGGGACCGCTCGAGCGCGGGGCGGCATTTCTCGCAGCGCAGCTTCGGCCACACCGGCTTCACGGGGACCTCGCTCTGGATCGACCCCGAGAAGGGCGTGTTCGTCGTGCTGCTGACCAACCGCGTCCATTCCGCGGGGACGACGCCGGCGGGCCAGGTGCTCGCCCTGCGCGCGGCAGTTGCGGACGCGGTACAGGCGTCCATCCTGGACGCGCCGGTGATTCGCTGGCGGTAGACGTAGGGGCGGTAGACGTAGGGGCGCCTCGGCTGTTGGGGCGCTGCGCCCCAACAGCGAAGCGCCTATCTTGAACGCGTGACGCCGTTCCGGTGGTTCCTGACCGCACTGTCATTCGCCGCGCTGATCGGCGTCTCGGTGTACATCGTTGCAGACTGGGGAAGCGCCGCCCGCGGCGCGAGCCTCAGCCTGCCGGCGATGGCGCACATCCTGGCCGGTTCAGCGGTTGCCACCGAGATCTGCACCCGCGCGTGGAAGATCACCTACAGCGCGAAGGCGGTCGGCCTCTGGCTCCCCTTCCGTGTGGGCCTGCGCACCTGCCTCGGCGGCGATTTCGGCGCCGCGATCACCCCGGCTCGCTCCGGTGCCGAGCCGGCGCGCTACCTGATCCTGTCCGAGGCCAAGCTCACCCCGGCGAACGTGCTACTGATCCTCTTCGCCGAGATCTTCCTCGAGGCGCTGTCGCTCGCCGCGGTCGTCGCCGTGTGCGCGATCTTCTTCCACGCCGCCGGTGCCGTGTTGACGGCGCTCATCATGGTCGCCGGCGGATACGCTGGCGTGGTCCTTGGCGTCGGCACCCTGGCGCTGTTCGTGTCGCGGCGGGGCACGCTCGGCCCGCCGCCGCCATGGGCACGGAGACTCCGCCTCACCGGCGGTCGCTGGCGGATGGTACAGCGATCGCTCCGCCGCGTGCGCGACACGGTCGAGCAGGTGCGCACGCTCAACTGGCGCTTTGCAACGATCGCGCTGGTGATGTCGATCGTGCACGTTGCGGTGCGCCTGGCGATCCTGCCGGCGCTCGTGCTCACCACGCACCCCGATGTGCCGCTCGCGCCCATCGCGCTCTGGCCGTTCAGCTTCCTCTACGGCGCCGTGATCGTTCCGGTGCCAGGCGGCGGCGGCGCCGTGGAAGTCATCTTCGCCAAGGTGCTCGGTGACATCATCCCCGAGACGATCTTCGGCGCATCATTACTGTGGTGGCGCTTCTACACCTTCTACGTCTATATCATCCTCGGCGCGATCGTCGCTGGAG
>JACDHQ010000637.1 GCA_013820975.1 Gemmatimonadaceae bacterium | reverse complement strand
CACCCGTTTCACGTACTCGCCATCGGTCATCGTCTTTGAGGTAACTACGTCCGCCCGCGTTGGCGTCACATCGTCCTGTGTTCCAGGTGGAGAAACGCGGCGGATCGGGGCGAGCCACCGCCTGCCGCCAAGTCAACTTGTGAGCTGGGTCACGCGCGCACCAGCCGCGGGCTCCCTGCGTCAATATCGCAGGCGGCCCAGGCGCGACACCACCAGGGTGTCGGCGACCGAACCCCTGGTGAGGAAAACACTGAGGTTGGCGGCCCCGATCCCCAGGCCACGCGAATCGTACGCCAACGAATCCCGCGTGGTCCTCAACCGGACGCCGCGGACGCTCGTCAGCTCGAGCGTCCGCACCCGCCTCCCGTTCACGGCGAGGTGCACCCGCCCCGACGTGCTGTCGAACCCTACCGCAGCGCCATCGACGCTCGTCGCTGCGATCTGGCGCGCCATCGAAAGCAGGTTCGCGACGTCGCGGGCCGCGGCTGCCACGGCATGGCGGGCGATCGACTCCCGCAGCCTCGGCACCGCAATGCCGAGCAGCGCTCCGATGATCGCCAGCACCAGCGCGAGCTCGGCAAGGGTGGCGCCGCGCCGCGCGAGCAGGCGAAGCGACGGAATGAACGGGCGCATGAGACAGGATCGCATGTCCCGGGGCACCGCAGCGAACCCGACGCTCGCGCCGACCGGCCGAATCCCGCATCTTTGGCCTCATGTGCAAGCCAGCCCTCCCTCGCCAGCCGTCACGAGCCCTCGCCGCACCACCTGGCCGCCGGCGCAGTTCCAGGTCGACTCGCTGCGCAGCGTGAGGGCGCGCCAGGATACGCTGCTGCGGCAGGTCGCGAACCTCTCCGGCCTGACCATCACCCGCTAACGTTCCCGGATGCGAATTGCGATTTCCACCGGCGGGGGCGACGCCCCTGGCCTGAACGCGGTCATCCGTGCCGCGGTCCTCTCGGCGGTCAACCGTGGCTGGGAAGTCCTCGGCGTCAAGCGCGGCTACGCCGGGCTCCTCGGCGAGGATGAAGTCGTGTTCCTCACCAAGGAGTCGGTGCGTGGCATCGCACACCTGGGCGGCACCATCCTGCGCACGACGAATCGCGGCAGCCCGTTCAAGTATCCGGTGAAGCAGCCCGACGGTTCCTTCGTCGAGGTGGACCGCTCGGACGAACTGATGGAGAACGCGCGCCAGCTCGGCATCGATGCGATGATCTCGATCGGCGGCGACGGGTCGCTGGCGATTGCCAAGCAGCTCTGCGACAAGGGGATGAAGATCGTGTCGGTGCCGAAGACGATCGACAACGACGTCGCGGGCACGATCACGACCTTCGGGTTCGACACGGCCGTCAACACCGCGATCGAGGCGATCGACAAGCTGCACACCACCGCCGAGAGCCACGACCGCGTGATCGTGATGGAGGTGATGGGGCGCGACGCCGGCTTCATCGCCTTGCACGCCGGCGTCGCAGGCACGGCCGACGTGATCCTGGTGCCGGAGATTCCCTACGACGTCGCGAAGGTGTGCGAGAAGATCCAGGCGCGCGACCGCGCCGGGCGCCACTTTTCGATCGTCGTCGTCGCCGAAGGCGCCTTTCCGCGCGGCGGGGAGAGCTCGACGCTCGGTCCGTCGATGCCCGGCCAGGCACGCCGCGTCGGCGGGGTCGCCGAGGTGATCGCGGCGGAGATCCAGCAGCGCACCGGCAAGGAGACGCGATCGCTCGTGCTCGGCCACCTGCAGCGCGGCGGGATGCCAACCGGCTACGACCGCCTGCTGGCCACGCGATTCGGCGGCGCCGCAATCCGCGCCATCGCCGAGGAGAAGTGGGGGGAGATGGTGGCGCTGCAGTCGCCACACATCGTCACGGTCAGGATCGAGGACGTGCTGGCGGAGGAGAAGCGGGTGGAGCCGTCGCACGATGTCGTCCTGACGGCGAGGGCAATGGGGATTTCATTTGGAGACTGAAAATCGTCAGAGGTGATTGAGGGCCGGCAGGTCGAGCCCGATCGATTCGTCAGTATCGATTGAGGGCCGATTGGTCGCCCGCGTTCGATTCTTCAGTATCGGGTGGGGACCGGCAGGGTGGCCCGCGCTCGATTCTTCAGTATCGGGTGGGGGCCGATTGGTCGCCCGCGTTCGATTCTTCAGTATCGGGTGGGGACCGGCAGGGTGGCCCGCGCTCGATTCTTCAGTATCGGGTGGGGGC
>JACDHQ010000636.1 GCA_013820975.1 Gemmatimonadaceae bacterium | reverse complement strand
CCCCTGGGTTGGGCGGCGGCAGCTCTTCGTTCGCTTCGCCGCCGAGGCCGAGACGGCGACGATGTTCACGGCGGCGGCGCTGGGCCAGGAACTGAAGCGGCTCGCCCAGCGCGACGCGTATCATTCGATCGCGATCAGCGGGCGTGATCCGCTGGCCAACTGCGACTACCTCGTGGCCGTCTTCGATACCGAGGCGCCGCCGCTGCCGGTGATGCTCGACACGGACGGCGAACGGCCGGACGAGCTCGGCAAGGTGATCGCAAAGATCGACCTCGTGCAGGTGACCGTCGCCGGGGCGCCATCGGATTCGTCGATCGAGCGGGCGCTCGCGTCGGTGAAGGTCGCGGCATCGCATGGGGTCGAGCACGCGCTCGTGCTCTGCCCGAACGAGCAGGCGACGGATGCGATGATGCTGCGGGCGGTGGAGCAGGTGCATGCGGTGAGCGAGAAGGCGCAGGTCGTGGTGCATCCGCCGCTCGATGCCGCGATCGGCAAGGATCGCCGCTGGGTGACGCTGATTGAGCGCGCTGCGGCCGTGCATCCGGACGTGCGACTCATGCTACGGCTGGCGGCGCCGGTGGGGATGACGTAACTGCGAAGAGGAATGAGGGAGGAGGGGTGCGGGAGGGCGATGAGGGATGCGGTAACTGCGAAGAGGAATGAGGGATGAGGGGTGCGGGAGGGCGATGCGGGATGCGGGATGCGGGAACCTACCGGACCATGGATTGCTATCAGTAGCCGGGGGCGTTCCGTGCCCTGAGCAGGCGTGAGCACGTCCGCCATTCGAGGATCAGCCGAGAGCAGATACAATGTCCTGGTCGCCCGTCGAGGAACGTCCGCGCATCACTCCAACCGTCCAGGCGCTCATCGCGGCCAACGTGGCCGTGCTGTTCGTGCAGTGGACGCTGATCGGTGATGGCGACACGTTCCGGTGGCTGGCCTATCGTGATGGCGCCCTGCTGTCCCGGTGGTGGACCGTTGGTAGCTACATGTTCGTGCACGGGGGGCTGCTCCATCTCGCGCTCAACATGTATTCGCTCTGGCTCTTCGGGCCGCGGCTCGAGGCCGCCTGGGGGGCGCCGCGCTTCGCCACGCTCTATGCCTGGTGCGGACTCGGCGGCGTCGCGCTGCATGCGCTGTTCGGTGGCGCGGGGTTCCTCGTCGGCGCGTCGGGCGCGGTGTTCGGGGTGATGCTGGCGTATGCGCTCACCTGGCCGGAGGACGAGATCCTCTTCTTCGGCGTCATTCCCATGCGCGTGATGACGCTGGTGATGGTGCTCGGCGCCATGAACCTGCTGCAGGGGATCACGTACGCCGGCAGCGGCATCGCGCACTTCGCGCACGTGGGCGGCTTCCTCTTCGCCTTCATCTTCCTGCGGGCCCCGGGACTCTTCGGTCTCGACCGTGCGCGGCAGCAGGTGGCCGACCTGCCCGACGAGGATGCACGCCCGCGTGCGATCCAGCGGCCACAGCGTCCGCGCGAGCGCGCCGACGAGGTGGAAGACATCGTCGCCCGCAGCCGCGCCGCGCTCTCCGAGACGACCACGCGCGTCGCGTCACCGCGCCCCTCCGCCCGCGCCGCCGACCCGCAGTCGGAAGTCGACCGCGTGCTCGACAAGATCAGCGCGAGCGGGCTCGATAGCTTGTCGCGGCAGGAGCGAGGGGTACTCGATGCCTATTCGGAGAGGTTGAAGCAGGGGAGATGACGCCGTGAGACGGCGGGGTCACTGCCGACTGCAAGTAGTTGGACTACAGACATGAGACTGGCATACTTCCCCCACGATGGCATGGTGAGCATTTCACCTGCGTCGTGGGGTTTTCAGTCGGCTCTGCATTCGTGGGGCTGGTGTGCCAGTCCTGTATCTGGTGGTTCCTGCTACCCGTGTCGCCGTCACGTGACAGGACCAACAGCAGGTCCTCACGACCGCCTCAAGCTGGCGCAGAAAAAAGAGCCCCCCAGCGATGTACGCTGGGGGGCGATGCCTCCAGGCCGTTCTCCCGGGGGCAACGATCGGCGCCAGAGGGGCTCCGATCTTCTGGATTATACGGCGCAGTTCCCGCACGCCGCTACCCCTTTGCATGAGAAAATTTCATGCCGGAATCGTGAGATAGGCGGACACGAGCATAGGCAACACCGATTGTCTTCGTCGGGGGAGCGCGGCTCGCGGCCGTATAACGGCAACACCGATTGTCTTCGTCGGGAG
>JACDHQ010000635.1 GCA_013820975.1 Gemmatimonadaceae bacterium | reverse complement strand
GGTTATGTCTACGAAGAGAAGAGCCCGCTCGAGATGGGCGATGTTGTTGGACGACACCGAGATGTCAGCGGTTGCGACGCCGACTTGTCAGCGATGCGTCACGCGATGTCAGCGGCTGATCGGGATTACTTCTGCTTCGGAGCTACGTTGACCGGCCCGTTGGGCTTCGGGTGTGACTTCGTCGGCTGACGGCCAGCCTGTACGGGACCACGACCGATGGGTTGCGGTGGTCGCCCCTCGGGCGCCGGGCGCTTCGGGGGCACGCTAGTCGCCCTTGCTCACGGGCCGCGCGATCGGCACCGGCGCCGTGGGCTTCGGATGCGAGACGGTGGGCTGGCGGCCCCTCTCTTCGGTGCCAGGAGCCGACGGACGCCGGGACGGGCTAGTAGGTGCGCTCGGGCGACCGTTGCTCGATGTCTCGTTGGTGCTCATCACTCATAGCGTAGTGGTCGACAAGACGGATCTCGTCAGCGTCGATCCATACGCCGACGCTATGGCGCTCGGCCGGAGGGCGGCTGATCGATCCGTCATCCGGGGACACGTCCCATCGCTCCTCGAGGAAGAGATCGCGAGTGCGAGTCCCGTACCCGGAATGACTCCGTTTTCCGTAGTAGCCGGCCACCCGGCTGCCGTCCTTGAGCTCGATGACGAGGAGAAGGTCTTGCTCGTGGTTGAATGCGAAATCCCATGAGGTCTGGGTCCGGTGCTCGGCGTTGAGCGTGCCCGTCCAGGCGTAGAGCCGGCTCCGCCATGACGAGTTCATCCATCGCCACGCCCCGACGGCAGCGAGCGTCGGTAGCACGAGCAGGACGGCAGTACCGATCAGCCCAATCAGCCATACCGGCGATCGGCCGCGGACGAACTCCTCGAGGCCGGACCGGTCGAGTACCCCGACCGATGACAGCACAACGATCGCCAGCGCGGGCAGCAGGTAGACCAGCACCGAGTAGTAGACCGTCGTCAGCAGCCGATCGAACGTCGATTCTTCTCCGCGGACCTCGTAGAGCCGCTCCTTGAGCAAGACGGCCACGAAACCCGGCAGGACGAACCGACGAGGATGAGCAGCGCAGTTCCGGTGGCGGGCGGGGTCATTGCCTACAGGTCTACGCGATTGGGCGGACAAACCCGGGCGACGAGATCTCGGTCCGGCCGGGCGATCGGCCGATCTCATAATCACACGCCGTACTCCAGGGCAATCCGCTGGTACTGCCAGAAGCCGTCGCCGCCCATGAGGCCGAACGCGGCGAGTGTCCGCCGCGTAGGTCCGAGTGTGGCCATGTTGTCCTCGATGAGCTCGGCGGCGAGCAGTTGCCGGATGGCTTGTTGTTCGTCGGGCGTCGTGAAGTTCGTCCACCGTCGCTTCTCGGTGGGACCTTCGAGGATCTCGCGCAGGATGAACGCGGTCAGCGGGTCGAGATCGGCGAGCTGCCGCTCGTGGACGCCACGGCGGGCGTGTCGTCGATGACGGAATGGCGGGCACCGAGTGTGTAGCCGTCGCGCGCGTCGCGGAGGAGCACCTGTTCGTTCGAGCGAGGCGCTGATCGAGCGCTCTGATCGCGGCGACGACGCGGGGTAGCGCCATCATCGGCGCGAAATCCAACGCTTAGTGTTTGTCGCCACTGACGCCGAGCGGCGGCGTGGGGACGCTTCGCTCGAGGTCCTCGACCTCGACGACGTCCTACCTGGCTTCGCCCCCGGCCGTCGACGAGCTGCTGCTCTGAACTCACGTCAGCCATTGCGCGACCGTCGCGACGAGGAGTATCACGGCGCAGACGCCGAGCACCGGCCACGCCACGCGTTCTGCGCGCGACGGCTCACCGGCCTCCAACGCGGCCTGGCCCGCAGCCGTCACCGCGTGAGTGCCATCGTCACGGCGCTCGACAAGCCCTGCGGCCAAGAGGTTGCGCAACGCGGGCGAGTCGTCCTGATCGCCGTCGGCGACCGCCCGCAAAAGGAGACTATGTGCCCAGTCGAGCACGGCACTCCGAGCTTATTGGAAGGCGCTACAGCGCCTCGTATTCGGCGCCATCGGTGCCCGATGGCCCGGTTCGCGCGTTTCGCAGCGGTCTGTGCCGCCTTCGCGCCGTCTGGCGCGACGTCGACGCGGCCTGAGGCAGGCTGGGTTCGACGGAGACTTCCAAACGAGGATTTCGGTCCTCAAGGGAGGAAGCACCCGTAATGGCCCGACCTAAGAAGTACCCCGA
>JACDHQ010000634.1 GCA_013820975.1 Gemmatimonadaceae bacterium | reverse complement strand
GCCTTGCGCCGGCGCGGACGGATCATCCGCTCGGCCACGGCGACGACGAAGTTGCCGAACATGGGGTCGAGGCTCACAAGCACGAGAAGCTGCTTGATGGGCGGCGTGCGCCCCCGGGCGAAATGCCGCCAAACATGGTCCCCATCGACATGGATGAGTTCAATCGCGGCGCTCTCGATGGCGACATCATCACCGGTTCCGAAGGCAGCGACTTCGTCGTCGGCGACGGCGGCGAGACCTCGGCTTCCTTCCGCGAGAAGTATGCTCTCGAGCTGCGGGCGCTTTCCGACAGTTCGCAGGCGCTGAGCGGGTTCTTTGGGTTGCTGGGCTACCGCAACATGTCGGCGACGTTCGACGGGGTGTCCAAGGGCATGAACTACTATCTCGATCCCTCGGTGAGCAACGCGCTTTCGGGCGCGCTGTTTGCGGCGGGGCAGTTTGGTGGCGAGACGGGCGCGCAGGTGGCGAGCTATGGCGGCACGGCCATGGCGAGCTACGGGGCGATCGCCAATCCGGGCTTCGGCTCGATCCTCACGGCGGCGACCAGCATCGGCGGGCAGATCGGCGTCAACGAGCATCTGCTCAGTGCGGCGCGCGGCATCGGCAGCCTCGTGAAGCTCGCCGGGGCGGCAACGCCCGCCGGCGCCGCCATCGCGCTGTTCGAGGTCGGCATGCTGCTCGACAAGTATCTCGGCAAGCCCAACGTGGTGCGGCTCTCGACCATGCTCGACGGGCAGGAGGTCCCGGTGGAATACGGGATCTCGGCGAACGAGTTCCGCTACTTCCTCGACCCGGAAGGCCGCGCGCCGCACGGTTTCGGAGGCACCATCCAGGAGATCGACGGCCGCTACTTCCTGCGAGGGGCCTTCGGCTACGATCCGCTCAACCCGTATTCGGGCGAGGGCGAGGGCGCGCTGCCGGGCTCGATCATGGTCGGCGACGTCGCGATCCAGCGCTGGCGTCCGCCGAGCGTGATGGACGGTCTGGAGATCGACGCCGCTTTCGCGCAGCAGTTCCTGAACGGCGCGCGGCAGGCGGTGCTGAACCTCGATGCGAACGATCCGCTCTTTGCGATGGTGGCCGACAAGCTCGGACTGGTGCAGCACGTGCGCTACGCCACCCCGGCGGATATGGGCCTGATGGCGGGCTCGAACGACCGGATGCTGCTGTTCAGCCATCCCGAAATGCCGGGCGGCCCGTCTGCGCGCGATTACGTCGATGCGCACTACTTCAGCCCGGTCCAGGCCGGCAACTACCGCTTCCGCGACGCGCAGCAGGCGACGCTGTTCGGTGACTTCGGCCTGCTCGCGGCGCAGATGGTGGCGGGCGACCACGCGCTGGCGGCGGCCTTCGGCGGCTTTGACGCCCAGCGCATCCTCGACCATGTCGGGGGCCATTACGACGCGATGGCGGGCAATCCGCTCTTCGACGTCTTCGCGTATCTGGGCGCCAACGACGACGTGCGCCGCGCGGTCGGGGCCAATCTCATGCAGGGCATCTCGCACTGGATGAACCACGGCGTGCACGAGGGCCGTCCGTTCATCGCGGACGAAGCCGCCCGCAACCGGGCCATGGCCTGGGTGGGAGGGCTCTCGCTCTTCGACGAGGCGGCGTATCTGGCGCTCAATCCGGGCGTGGCCGAGGCGGTGGCGCGCGGCGAGTTCGCCAGCGGCCGGTCGCATTACGAGACGTTCGGCTTCGACGAGGGCCGCAAGCCCTTCTTCGACGAGGCGGGCTATCTGGCGCGCTATCCCGACGTGGCGGAGGCGGTGGCCAACGGCGGCATCTCCAGCGCCCTCCAGCACTACACGAATCACGGCCAGTTCGAGGGCCGCGAGATCGACCCGGCGCCGCAGATCGCTGCGAGCGCGCTCCAGTCGCACGACAGCCAGCCGGATCGCGGCTTCGACCAGCGGGCGTATCTCGCCGCGAACCCGGACGTTGCGGCGGCTGTCGCACGCGGCGAGATGACGGCGGAGGAGCACTTCCGCGTGTTCGGCCAGCTCGAGGGACGGCAGTTCTTCGACGAGCAGGCCTATCTCGCCCAGCACCAGGGCGTCGCCGAGGCCGTCGCCTTCGGCACGATGGACAGCGGGATCGGCCACTTCGAGCGCCACGGCCAGTACGAGGGCTTCGGCATCGCGGTCACTCACGACGCCCCCATCGCGCCCGTCGCGGAGGCGGCGCCGGCACCTGCCACGCAGGCC
>JACDHQ010000099.1 GCA_013820975.1 Gemmatimonadaceae bacterium | reverse complement strand
CGTCTGGTTGAGCACCATCGAATGTTCGGCTTCCTCACCGCTGCGCCGCGAGATGAGGTTGACGACACCGCCAAGCGCCGAGCTGCCGTGCAGTGCCGAGGCGGAGCCCTTGATGATCTCGACCGCGGCAAGGTCCACCGGCGGGACCTGCAGCAGGCCGAGGCCGCCCGCCTGGCCATACATCGGCAAGCCGTCGGACAGCAGCAGGGAGTAACGCCCGCGGAGCCCATGGATGCGCACGTTGGCGCCGCCGAGCGACGGATTCGTCTGCTGTACGCGCAGCCCGCCCGTTTCCGCCAGCATCATCGCGATGTCGCCGGGGGTCATCGCCACCTTCTCGGCGATCTCCTCCTCGTCGATCACCTCCACGCGGAGGGGAGTGTCCTCCACGCGTCGCTCGCCGCGGGTGGCATTGACGACGACGCCTGGGACCTCCGCGGCGCGTCCAGGGTCTGCTCGCGCCGGCGGAGGTACCGCCCCGCCAACTCCCATGGAGGGGGAGATGAGCACGACCGTGATGGACGTGTCGCGTGCGAGCCCGATATCGAGCGTGTCGGAACGAAATCCGATGCGTGCCGTGATGAGCCGATGCTGGCCGGCAGGAAGCAGCAGCGTTGCGGTACCCCTGCTGTCGGTCAGCGTGCCGATCCCTCCACTGCGGACGAGCGCCCCCTCCACGATCTCGCCGCGGCGGGAGTCGCGCATTACGTGGACCGTCAGCCGGATGGAGTCGGCCGCGGGCGCGAGCGGCGAGTCCCGGGTGACGGCGTTGCCGGCATGTGCGCCGGCGGGAACGACCAACGCGAACAGCAACGCCCGCGCGATGCACCGAGGGCTAGACAATCGCCGCCAACGCCGTCGATGCCACTGCCGCAAGCGCCGCCGCGCCCAGCGCGAGCGGCAGCTGTGTCGTCACGTGATCCATCACGTCGGCGCCGCAGGCGAGCGATGCGAGGATCGTGGTGTCGGAGATCGGAGAGCACTGGTCGCCGAAGACCGCCCCGCCGAGCACGGCGCCGAAGCAGATACTCATATAGAAGGGGTCGGGATTGACCGCGAACGCGAGGGGCATGGCGAGCGGGAACACGACGGCGTAGGTGCCCCACGACGACCCGATGGAGAAGGCGACGGCCATGCACACGGCCATCAGGATCGCCGGCAGCATGACGGCGGGGACCGCGCCCGCGACGGCATCGACGATGAAGCCGGCAGTCCCGAGCGAGCGTGACACGAAGCCGAGCGTCACCGCGAGCCCGAGGATGATGGCACCGACGGTGACGCCCTTGCACCCGTCGATGAAGCCGTCGATCGCTTCGCGAAGCGCCATCCCCTTGAGCAGCGCCAGCGCAAAGGCGGAGAGCAAGGCGAGACCGAACGCCTCGGCAATGCGCACCGTCCCCGTGAGGAAGTAGGGGATGATCGCCACGCCGAGCAGGGTCAGGATGGGCACCGCGAAGTCGGCGAGGCCTGTGCGATAGCCCTCCGGGACGCGCGGCAGCGACAGCTCGGCGGCTGCAAGCGTCGTTGCACCTGGCGCGTCGAGTTGGCCAGTGGTGCGAGCGCGCTCACGCGCCCGTCGCATCTTGCCGCCGATCCATGGCAGGAGGCCGAGTGCGAAGAGGAGCGTGCTCAAAACGGCGAAGATGCCGTAGAAGTTGAGCGGAAGTGAGCGAAAGAAGAACGCGACCGCGTCGGTCTCCGTGGCGAAGAGCGGCGTCGTGCCGACGACCAGCCCGGCGACGTACAGCGGCCATGCATTGAACGGGATGACCGTCGCCGCGGGCGAGGCCGTGGAATCGACGAGGTACGTCAGCTCCTCGTGCGACACGCGCTGCGCGTCGCTGACCGGCCGTACGGTCGTGCCGGCGAGGATCGTCGAGATCGTGCCCCCCTGGTGGAAGATCATGCCCATCAGCCAGGTGAACACCATCGCCGAGCGCGGTCCCCGCACCATGCGGCGCGCCGCCCACGTGGCGAACGCCACGGCGCCGCCGGTTCGCGTCCAGAGGCCAATCAACCCGCCGAGCGCCCACAGGTAGACCACGAGAATCAACGCGTACGACGGGCTCCCGACCGCCGGAAGCACGAACGCGCCGAGCACGTTGAACTGTCCGCTCACCAGGCCGCCGACGACGATGCCGAGCAGCAGCGACACGATCACTTCGCGGGTGATGAACACCACCACCAGCGTCAGCAGTGCCGGGAGCAGGCTCCAGAACCCGAGGTGCGCGCCTTCGACGGGTGGCTGGCGGGGGCCGAGGGCCCACAGCAGCGCACCGGCGGCAACGATGGCGAGCGCGATCAGGATGCGGCGCGTACGGCCGGCAGCGGAACCGCTGGCCGGTGGGGCGGAGGGAGCGGTCATGGTGTGGGTGCGGTGGGAAACGACAGGTGCGCACGACGTGACGATGACGCGATCGTGTCACAAGGTCGCCTTTGGGCACAGGTTCGTACAGGGCGCCGGCTTAACTTTACGATCGACCGATCGGCCGGTGGCGCGTCGCGACGGCGGAAGCTGCTGGACACCGGACTTCGCGGAGAGGGGAATGAATCACCGATCCACCTCGCGTCACACGGGCAACGCCCTGCGCCGTGGCGCGACGATGCTGGTGCTGGTGCTGGTGCTGGTGCTGGCCGGCGGCCTCGCGGCCTGCGACCGAGGGGCGAGCACCCCGGAATCCGAGTCCACCGTCGGCCCGATCGCCGAGGGTGACGCCACCGTGGCCCCGGCACACGTCGCGCTGGACGGCGACGGAATCCGCATCGTCGCCGAGCCGACCGGGAGGAGCCGTCCCATCGCCTTCGGCACGGTCGCGGCGACGGCGATCGGCGCGGTGACCGGGGTGCTTGGCGTACCGATCGAGCGATCGACGAACGCGGAGTGCGGCCCCGGGCCGATGGAATTCGTGCTCTACGCCGACGGGATGATGCTGAACATCCAGGATGACCGTTTCGTCGGCTGGACGGTCCGTCCGGGGAGCACCCGCGCGCCGACGACGATGAGCGGCATCGGACTCGGCGCCACGCGAGCGCAGCTCGACTCGGCGTATTCGCCGACGGTGCGGCAGTCGTCGATCGGCACCGAGTTCTCGGCGGGCGGTGTGCATGGGCTGCTCGAGTCTGCGGTGCCGGCGGCTCGGATCACTGACATGTGGGCGGGGCTGAACTGCATCGCGCGGTGATCGGCGCGTGGCGATCGCGCGGTCATGACCACTGCGCACGCAGCCGCGTGCGAGTCGTGCGAGTCGCCCACGCCCCGACGAAGTTCGGGACACCTGGAAGTGGCGAGGGGCGCGCCGCGGAGGCGGCGTGCGGCGTAGCGCCGAGACCGAGCGCCACGGGCGCGACTGGCTCGACGCGTGTAAGCCGCCCAGCCTCCGCTCCCGCCGATCTCTTCAGGATACAGGCGTGCGCGCAGCCGTCTTCCCCCCCGTGCGCAGGAACGCCGCAAACTCCTCCGGCAGCCCTGCGGCGACCACGGCACTCGCGGCGCGCTCGATGTCATACTCCAGTCGCACGAACTCCACGCGGACGTCGCCAGTGCCAACGTCGAGCAGCACGTAGCCCGCTCGCCAGTCGCCGTCCTTCGGCCGCCCGACGCTGCCGGTGTTGACGAAGTGCACGCCCTCGACGACGCGGTGCCAGGGCTTGTGCGTGTGCCCGAAGCAGAGCACGTCGCCCGCTGAGAGTCCGGCGGTGGCAGCGAGCTTCGACAGGAACGGGTCGGGGCGATCCTCGGTCACATAGACGAGGTTCGTCGTCGGGCTTGCATGCACGAGGGTGATCGTCGGCCCGGCGACGTGGCCGCCGAGCGGGCGGATGTCGATGCGCAGCGGCAGGGCGCGGAGGAGTGCCTTCGCGCGCTCTGCAGTATTGGCGCGCGTCCACTCGTAGCTGATGTGGGCGAGCTCCTCCTGCCGCGGCGATTCGGAGCGGCAGCCGCAGTGCTTGTAGTCCGCGGCGACCGTCGAGTCGTAGTTGCCGGCCACGCCCGGGATCGCCGCTGCATGCAGCCGCTCGACGACCGCCGTCGGTTCACTCGAGTAGCCGACGAGGTCCCCCAGGTGATACGTCGCCGTGACGTCCGGTCGCGCGGCGATGTCGGCGAGCACCGCCTCGAGTGCGGCGAGGTTGCCGTGAATGTCGGAGATGAGTGCGTAGCGCATCGTCAGCGTTCCTCGCGGCGGCTCAGCATGGGTCGGCACTGCGCTCGGCGACGCGCTCCGCGGCGGCGCGACGTTCGTCGTCGAGCGACTCGATGCCGGTGAAGCAGCTGCGCACGCACGCCAGGAGGTTGCGATGCACGGCGTTGGTGGCAGCCGCCAGGCGGTAGTGGGCGAACTTCCACTCGCGCGTCACGTCCACGAGCCCGGCACGGCGAAGGTACGCCAGGTGGCGCGACACCGTCGGCTGCGGGAGGTCGAGCAGCTCGACGATGTCGCACACACAGAACTCCCCCGCCGCGAGGACGCTGAGGATACGGAGCCGGGTGGGATCCGCGAACCCCTTGAAGATGAGGTCGAGGTCCTCGACTGCTGGGGCGGTCATCATGAGGAAGAGGTGGTACGGGGCATGACGTCAGATACGCATAAGCAGATATACCGATGGGGCGCCTGTTCTCCTAGCCACCGCTGGCCCGAGCCCCGGCGTTGCATCCCCCATCCCGCATCCCGCATCCCGCATCCCGCATCCCGCATCCCGCCTCTCCCTCTCCCTCACCGCGCCACGCTCGCCGGCACCTCATTAGCTGGGATGATCCCGTTCTCGATATAGATGGGGCGAACGAGCCGACGGATCTGCGGCAGCGTGCGCCCGATCCACGCGCCGGTGAGCATGCAACCGACACCGCACGCGGCGATCGTCCATTGCGTCCCGATGCGCGACGCGAGCGCCCCGGCGATGAGGCTCCCGATTGGCGCGCTGCCGAGGAACGCGGTGCTGTAGAGCGCCATCACGCGCCCCCGCAGCGCCTCGGGCAGGATCGTCTGCAGCACGGTGTTGCAGGAGCTGCTCGTGACGAGCAGCATCGCCCCCACGAATGGCAGCACCACCATGGCGAGCGTAAAGCTCCGCACGAACGCGAACGCCGTGAGCGCCAGCCCGAAGCCGGTCGCGCCGATGACGATGACCCGTCCGAGGCCGACGACACTCCGCCGCGATGCGAGGTAGCCGGCTCCCGTGAGTGCACCTCCTCCCGCCGCAGCCATGAGCCATCCAAGCGTGCCGGGACCTCCGCCGAGCACGCGCGCCGCGATGTCGGGCATGAGCACGGTGTACGGCATCCCGAGCATGCTCACCAGCGCCACGACGGTGAGCAGGGCGCGCGCCGGCGCGAAGCCGAACGCGTAGCGCAGTCCCTCCCGGAGCTCCCCCATGAACGCCGCGGGGCCGCCGCCCCGCCGCTCGCTGACCGTGCGCGGCATCCGCATCAGCATGAGCGAAGCGATCACCGCCACGTAGCTCAGCGCATCGAGCGCGAAGCACCACGCCTCGCCGGCTGTCGCCACGAGCGCACCCCCGATCGCCGGACCGGCCAGCCGGCTGCCGTTGAACATCGACGAATTGAGCGCGATCGCATTGGGCAGGTCGGCGCGATCCTCCACCATCTGCACCACGAGCGCCTGGCGTGCGGGCGTGTCGATCGCGTTGATGACCCCCTGGGCAAACATCAGCAGCATCACGCCGGGCACGTCGAGCAGCCCCGCGAAGGCGAGCCCGGCGAGCGCCGCCGACTGCGCCATCGACAGCACCTGCGTGATCACGAGCAGCCGGTGGCGGTCCCACCGGTCCACCAGCACCCCGGCCGCCGGGCCGAAGAGCAGCGTCGGCACGAGGCTGAAGAAGCTCACGAGCCCGAGCATCCACGCCGAGCCGGTGAGGCGGTACACGAACCAGCTCGTGGCGATGCGCGTCACCCAGGTGCCGACGAGCGAGACCGTCTGTCCGGAGAAGAACAGGCGGTAGTTGCGGTGGCGTAATGCGCGCAACGGATGGGTGGAGCCGGGGGACATGTGCCCGTCGCCGGGGCAGGAACGGTGCCGGCTGCCGTCACTCCACTACGTTTCGGCGTGCACCGCTCGGTGCGCGCCAGGACCGGTCACCGCCAGCAGACGGACCATGGAATGAGCGACATCAGCGGAACCACGGTGCTCGTCACCGGAGGCGCCTCGGGGATCGGGCTGCTCACCGGCCAGCGGTTGCTCGCTGCCGGCGCCGCGCACCTCGTCATCTGGGACATCGACGGCCAGGCGCTCGACGCGGTCGTCTCCCGCATGCGCGACGCGGGGCACACGATCGACGGGCTGAAGATCGACATCACCGACCTGGCCGAAGTCCGCGAGGCGGCGCGGCTGATGGCGCACCGCGGCATCGCAGTCGACATCCTCGTCAACAACGCCGGCATCATCGTCGGCCGCGACTTCGCGTCCCACTCGCACGACGACATCGACCGCACGATGGCGATCAACACCACGGCGCCGATGCACCTCACCGCCGAGCTGCTGCCTGGCATGATCGCCCGCGGCCGCGGCCACGTCGTCAACATTGCCTCGGCGGCCGGCATGATCGCCAACCCGGGGATGTCGGTGTACTGCGCGAGCAAGTGGGCGATGACCGGCTGGTCCGACTCCCTGCGGCTCGAGATGGAACGGGGGCGCACCGGCGTGCAGGTGACGACGGTGATGCCGTACTACATCGACACCGGCATGTTCGCCGGCGTCCGGTCGCGCCTGATTCCGCTACTGAAACCCGGCCACGTGGCGAGCGCGATCGTGGACGCCATCCGCGATGACCGGGTCGTGCTGCGCCTGCCGAAGCTGCTCGACCTCCTGCCGTTCGTGCGCGGGATCCTCCCCGCCCGCGTGTTCGACAAGGTGGCTGGTGACTGGTTCGGCGTGTACGACTCGATGCGCACGTTCACCGGCCGACCGCGATGACGTCCCCGGCACCCGGCTTCGCCACGCCGTCGCTACGGGACCGTTACGACCTGCAGCGCGCCGCATTCGGCCAGGGTGCCCCGGACTACGCGCGCCGCATGCAGGCGCTCGCCACCCTCCGCGATGCCGTGCGCGCGCGGCAGGACGACCTGGCGCGCGCGGTGTCCGAGGACTTCGGGGGGCGCGCGACAGAGGAAACGGTGATGCTCGAGCTGTTTCCCTTCTACGACCAGGTGCGCCACGCACGACGCCACCTGAAGGGATGGATGCGACGAAAGGGCGTGCCCACCAGCTGGTTCCTCCGCCCGAGCCGGGCCTTCTACCAGTACCAGCC
>JACDHQ010000633.1 GCA_013820975.1 Gemmatimonadaceae bacterium | reverse complement strand
GCGCTGCGGGTGGGCAGCGCGAGCAAGCCGGTCACGCGCGGGGCGCTGAGCAACGAGCAGGTCGCCGCGCTCCTGAAGGAGATCGCCGACCCGCCGCAGCGTGCCGCGATCGACGCCGCGCAGGGGGTGACGATCAACCGCATCGCCGGGGATGCGCGCTTCACGGTCGAGGCGACGCACGATGGGGTGCGCTGGTTGGTGATCGCGAGCCCGGAGCGCGCGGCCTCGTCGGCCCCGGATGCGACGAATGGTGCGTCGGATACCATGGCCTCGCCGGCCGCGCCGTCGGCCTCGCCGTCGGCCTCGCCGATCCCCGCGCCACACGGCGATGCGCTCGTCCGCAGCGGGCCTGGTGCAACCGAAGCGGGTCCGGAGGTGATCACCCCGTTCGAGGGCAGCGAACGCGCCCGCGCCAGGCTCGACGAGCTCCTGCAGCTGATGGTGGAGCGTGGCGCGTCCGACCTGCACCTGCGCGTCGGCGAGCCGCCGATCCTCCGGCAGAGCGGGGAGATGACGCGACTCGACGGCCAGGAGGCACTCGATCCTGCGCAGCTCGGTGCGATGGTCAGGGCGATCATGCCCGAGCGCAACCGCCGGGAATTCGACGAGTCGAACGACACCGACTTCGCCTACGAGATTCTCGGCTGCGCGCGCTTCCGCGCCAACGCGGCACGCGACCGGCTCGGGCCGGTGGCGGTGTTCCGCCAGATTCCGGCGACGGTCGTGACCGTCGAGCAGATGAACGTCACCGAGGAGGTGCAGCGGCTCTGCTTCCTCACGAAGGGGCTGGTGCTCGTGACGGGGCCGACGGGTTCAGGCAAGTCGACGACCCTGTGCTCGCTGATCGACCTCGTGAACCGCGCGCGCAACGATCACGTGATCACGATCGAGGACCCGATCGAGTTCGTGCACCCGAACAAGAAGTGCATCATCACGCAGCGGCAGGTGGGGGTGCACACGAAGTCGTTCAAGTCGGCGCTGCGGGCGGCGCTGCGCGAGGATCCGGACATCGTGCTGGTCGGAGAGATGCGCGACCTCGAGACCGTGTCGATCGCGATCGAGACTGCCGAGACGGGGCACCTCGTCTTCGGCACGCTTCATACGACGACCGCGGCCGGGACGATCGATCGCATCATCGACCAGTTCCCGGCCGACCGCCAGGAGCAGATAAGGGTGATGCTCGCCGAGTCGCTGAAGGGCGTCATTTCCCAGACCCTGTGCAAGAAGATCGGCGGCGGGCGGATCGCGGCGCGGGAGGTCCTGCTCTCGACGCCGTCGGTGACGAACCTCATCCGCGAGGGGAAGACCTTCCAGATCCCGTCGGTGATGCAGACGTCGAAGCGGTTCGGCATGGTGACGCTCAACGATGCGCTCATCGCGCACGTCGACAACGGTCACGTCGAGCCGAAGGAGGCGTGGATGAAGGCGGTGGACAAGCCGAGCATCGTGCAGATGCTGAAGACCCGCAACCTCGACGTGAGCTTCGCGGAGTCGGAGCCGCCGGCGAAGCCGGAGCCGGCAACGGCGGGAAAGCGCTAGTCAGCGTCAGCGAGCGTCAGCGAGCGGCGGCGGCGGCGGCGAACCAGAACGTACGCTGCCGCCGTCGCTAGATCCAGCTCTTGAGGTGGTAGTACTGGAAGGCGAGGCGCTCGTAGAGCCAGAGCCTGAACGCCGCAAGGCGGGCGGCGGACCCGCGCGCGGTGGCGCGGGTGAAGGGCACGTCGCGCGACACGCTCGGCGTGCACACGACCGCGAAGCCGACACGCTGGAAGGTGCGGCAGGCGCGGCCCGAGTGCGCGGGTGACGTCACGACGACGACACGGCGAACCCCCTGCGGTGCGAGGAGCGCCCACGCGCGCACGGCCTCGTCGCGGGTGGAGAAGACGGAGTCCACGACCTGCACCTGCGATGCGTCGATCCCCACGAGCGCGGCGACGCGCTGCTGGTCGGGGGTCGAGGGAATGCGCCGCCGCCCGTAGCGACCGAGGTTACGGGTGAGGACGAGGCGCGGCGCGACGCCGTCCTTCACGAGCGTCGCAGCGGTGAGCACGCGGTCGAGCGACTGCCCCGTGAGCAGCGAGTCGGAGGTGATGTCGGAGCCCAGCGCGATCACGGCGTCGGGGGCGGGGGAGCCGGGTAGCGGCGCATCACGGCGCACGAGCCCCTGCACGGGGCCCTCGATCAACGGGGTGTACGCGATGACCGCAGTCA
>JACDHQ010000632.1 GCA_013820975.1 Gemmatimonadaceae bacterium | reverse complement strand
GTCCTCGAGTTCCTTGTTCTCCTTCGCCTTGTTGTAGCGTGCCTCTTCCTCAATGGCCGCCTTGATCGTCTCGGTGATGGCGTCCTGTGTGTCCTTGGCGTCCTTCAGCTGGCCGATGCGCTGGGCGTGCGCGTTCGCCGACGCCATCACTGCCTCGGACTCACGGACCAGCTCATCGTGGTACTGCGGCGCCTGCTCGGCGAGGATGCCGCGGACGCGGCGCTCATGCTCGAGCGCGTTCGCGGCATACGCGCGCACCAGCGTCGTCCTCTCGAGGTCGAGCGACTCCTGCCGGTAGTCCTCCGCGGCATCGCGCATGGACTGGCGGAGCGTCTCGTAGGCGGCTTTCGCCTTCTCGATCGCCTTGAGCTCTGAGTCTGTGGCACCTGGTGGACCGTGCCCGCCTGGTGTGGTCGCTGGCCCCGCTGCCGGATCCGCGGGAGCAAGGATCCGGTCAAACTCCGCCTGTCGCCATGCCTCAACCTCCGCAATGAGCGCCGACTCGTTACCATGCCACGGTCCTTCCCGGGCGGACTTCGAGGCGAAGGGGCTATTCGCGATCCAGATCTGCGCGCGCCGAATGTTCGCCACGGCGCTCGTGACGATGAGGGACACCTTGTTGAACTCGGTGCCGATAAACTCGAGCGCGGGGCCGATGGCCGACGCGATGCCGTTGATCGCATCGATGATCCCGCCGGATGCGTCGCGACTGACCGTCAGAGAGTCGTTCCACACGTTGTTGAGGTTCGCCAGCGCGCCGCCGAGGGTGTCGCGCACCGCCGCGGCCGCGCCCTCCGTCGCCTCCTCGAGCGACTCGAGGATGATCGTCTGCGCCTCCGCCATCCGGCCGGTCTCGACGAGCGACTTGATAACCCGGACCTGTTCCTCCGAGAACCGGAACCCCTGCTTGGAGAGCGCCTCCGTCGCCTTCGTCGGGTACTCGAGCGCGCGCCCGACGGTTTCGGCCGCCTGCACCGTGGTCACGCTGTACGCCGTCGCGAAATCCATGACGGCCCGCGTCGCGCGATCGAACGTGTCGCCCTGGATGCTCGTGTAGCCGAGGAGGCGCGTCATCCCCTGCGTCGCCGCCCCGCTCGAGAGCGACGTCAGCCGCTGGATCTCGTCGGCGAGCCGCCCCACGTCCTCGACCGATCGGCCGGCCGCGCCACCCGTCGCGCGGATGGTGTTCTCGAGGAGCGCCATCTCCTGCTGCGCCTGTATCGTCTCCTGCAGCACCTTCGCGCCGAGGAACGTCAGTCCGGTCGCCGCCGCGAGCCCCGCCAGCTGCGACCGCAGCCGCCCGAAGCCCTTCTGCAGCTTGTCGACGCCGGATTCCAGCTTCTCCGACTTCTTCTCGACCTCCGCGACCTTGGTCCCGTACTGGTCGAGGACCGTGATTGCACCGCTCGCGTCGACGCGGATCCCGAGCGTGGCGACATCAGCCATCAGACACCTCCGTGAGGATGGCCTCGGGATCCCGGCTCGCGCCGTCGAGACGGATCAGCGCCTGCACTTCTTCGCTGGTGGGCGTGCGACGGGTCTGCCGGGCCCACGCATCGATGTCGGCGTACGAGAGCGGCTCGGTGCCCGTCATCCCGACGCGTCGAGTCGCGGCGAGCTCGCGGAACCACTCGAGCAGATACTCCACCGGCTCCGGCAGCTCGTAGCGCGCGAGCTTCTCGCGTGACCCGCGGTGACCCATGGACGCGGCGCGCTCGAGGTGGACCCGCTCGGGCACCCCGTCCTTCGCCCCAGCCGGCGGGCGGCTGAGCAGCGTCTCATGGGCGACGAAGAGCATTAGCTCCTCGAGCTGCGCTTGAAAAAATCCGCGTGCCCGGCGATCCCCGCTTCCACCTGCTCGAGGATGTGCTCCGCGCGGAGGAGCGCCTTCGCGTTGTCCGGCGTGAACGGGAACGGCTGGTCGCCACTCACCCAGCCGTGCCAGCCGACGATCGCGGCGGCCGCGTGGGTGATCCGGTTGTCGAGGAGATCCGCCGGCTCGAGCTTCGTGCGCCGCGTGCGCAACAGCTTCCGCTGCGTGACTTCCTTCGCGTGACGGAACGCCTTCGAGTCGGTGCCGAGCACCGTGATGGTGACCTCGGAGCCGTCGGGGGCGAGGTAGGGGTCGCCGTCCTTCTGCAGGATCAGGATCGGGGCGCCCTGTTCGTCCTGCGCGAGCTCGTCGGCGATTGCGTTGATGTCGGCCATGATG
>JACDHQ010000631.1 GCA_013820975.1 Gemmatimonadaceae bacterium | reverse complement strand
CGCCAGGAATCAGCCGGGTTACAGATGAGCGAGACGATCCGGCTCGGCGAGATCGCCATCGCCGTCACGCGCAAGGACATCAAGAATGTCCATCTCTCGGTGCATCCGCCGAACGGGCGGGTCACGCTGGTCGCCCCGACCGGTACGCGCCCGGAGGTGGCCCGCGCCTACGCGGTCTCCAAGTTGGGCTGGATCCGGGATCAGCAGGCGAGGCTGCGCGCGCAGGCGCGGGAGACGCCCCGCCGATTCGTCACGCGCGAGACTCACTACGTTTGGGGAAAGCGCTACCTGCTGACCGTCATCGAGCGCGAGCAGAAGCCGTCCGTGACGATGGATCACCGGCGCATCACGCTCACCGTGCGGCCCGGCAGCGATCGGGCGAAGCGGGAGGCGGTGATGCATGAGTGGCACAAGGGCCTGCTGCACGAGGCAGTGCCGGGGCTGATCCGCAAATGGGAATCGCGCCTTGAGGTCAAGGTGGCGGCGTACTTCCTGCAGCGCATGAAGACCAGGTGGGG
Source organism: Gemmatimonadaceae bacterium (assembly GCA_013820975.1). GTDB lineage: Bacteria > Gemmatimonadota > Gemmatimonadetes > Gemmatimonadales > Gemmatimonadaceae > JACDHQ01. The sequence continues at coordinate 1,695 of JACDHQ010000631.1, read as the reverse complement.
CGGCTGCAATCACGGTTCGGGAACCATCCGCCTCAACACGGAGCTGGTGAAGAAGCCGAAGGACCTGCTGGAGTACGTGGTGGTACACGAGATGGCGCACCTGATTGCGCCGACGCACAGCGAGCGCTTCGTGACGCTGCTGGACGAGCACTATCCCTCGTGGCGCGAGGCACGGGCAGAGTTGAATGAGTTGCCGTTGGCGGTGGAGCAATGGAAGGCATGAGCCGGTGTTCCGCCTGAACACGATCGGCGGCCAGAAGGTCACCGAGGCATCGCCGGCGGTGTAGCCATCACGATTGCGGACCGCTGCGCACCTGCCTCCAGCATGGCCGGGATCTGGTATCGCATCCCGTACAGCACGCCGTTGAGGTTGATGTCGATGACGCGATTCCAGTCCTCGATGTCTGTCTCGCCCGAGGGCGCCTGCGCGCCGCCGATGCCGGCGTTGTCGACGGCGTAGTGGAGCGCGCCGTAGCTGTCCACGGGACCTCGACGTTGGGGCCGCCTCGAGCGGACCGGCCAGCGAACTCGTGGCGTCACACCCCCGCCCGCCGCCCCGCCCGCACGACGACCTCATGCCTGGCCCCATCGTCGACCAACGGGATCTCCGCCCCGTCGAGGACCCGCCCGTCGAGGGTGACCTCCGACTCCGCGCGGCCCGCGGCGCCGGCGGTCTCGACCGTGATCGCGTAGTGAGCGGCGCCGTAGCGATAGTCGACGGAGAACGCCGGCCACGCCTCGGGCACGCACGGCTCGAACCGTAGCGACGCGCCGCGTCGGGTGAAGCCCAGGATCGCCTCCAGCCCGACCCGGTACATCCAGCTCGCCGCGCCCGTGTACCAGGTCCACCCGCCGCGGCCGAGCTGGCCGCGGGCCGTGTAGACGTCCGCCGCGACGACGTACGGCTCCACCACGTAGCGATCCGCCGCGTCCCGCGTGAGCGCGTGGTTCAGCGGGTTCAGCATCCTGAACAGCTCGAAGGCGTGTTCGGTCTCGCCGCGCAGGGCCGTGGCGAGCACGGCCCACAGTGCGGCGTGGGTGTACTGCGCGCCGTTCTCCCGCACCCCGGGGAGGTAGCCCTTGATGTAGCCGGGGTCGTGCTCTGTCCGGTCGAAAGGCGGGGTGAGGAGCATGATGACCCCCGTGTCGGCGTCGACCAGATGCTCCCGGAGCGACTGCATCGCCCGCGCCTGCCGGTCCGGCGCGCCGGCGCCCGAGATCACGCTCCAGCTCTGCGCGATGGAGTCGATGCGGCACTCGAGGTTCTCGCTGGACCCGAGCGGGGTGCCGTCGTCGAAGTAGGCGCGGCGATACCATTCGCCATCCCAGCCGTGCGTCTCGACCGCGGCGACGTAGGCGTCGGCCCGCGCGCGGAAATCGGCCGCCACCTCCGCATCTCCGCGATTCTCGGAATGCACCGCGAAGGCGCGCAGCGTGGCGATGAGGAACCAGGCGAGCCAGACGCTCTCGCCCCTGCCTTCCACGCCGACGCGGTTCATGCCGTCGTTCCAGTCGCCGGTGCCGATGAGTGGCAGTCCGTGCTCGCCCGTGGTGCAGGCCTTCCGCAGCGCGCGCAGGCAGTGCTCGTAGACGCTCCCATGCTCGTCGGTTACCTGCGGCAGGTCGTACACCTCATGCTCGTCCGGCTCGAGGGCGCGCATGAGGAGGAAGGGGACGTACTCGTCGAGCACGGAG
>JACDHQ010000098.1 GCA_013820975.1 Gemmatimonadaceae bacterium | reverse complement strand
ACCGAGCTGCAGCAACTCTGGCCCTTCGGTCTCGAGCCGCTGGTAGACCGTCTGCCCCGTCGCCGTTACCGCGTACGGCAGCATCACCTTGGTGAGCGTGGCGAGGCCCGCCTCGACGATGGCGAGCTGTGCCTCGACCCAGTCCTTGAGGATCCGCCACGCGACGCGCTGCGCCTGGTCGGGACGCACCTGGGCGCGGGGGACGTTCTGGTCGGCCTCCATAGCTGCGAGCACCCCGCGCCAGTTCGCCTCCATACGGAAGGTGACGAGGCCGTGCGGCGTCTGGATCCGGAACGCGAGAGCCTCGGGCATGCCGCTGTCGTAGTCGATCGACACGCCGTTGGCGCCGTGAGCCGCGAGCTTCGCTTGGATCTCGCCGACGGTGGCTCCTGCGCTGATCTTCGTCGTGTAGTTCAGGATGGGCACGGTTGGTCCCTCGGGCGGTCATCACCATCATCGCACCGCTCGCAGCCGCGACCGTCGCAGCGGCACTCGAGGTCGGCAGCCTGCTCCCTGAGCTCCCGATCGAAGTCGTCGACGTCCCGCTCGAAGCGCATCACGCTTCGACCTCCTCGGCCGCGACCTCCCGCTCGAGCAGCTCGAACAAGCTTGGCGCGTCCGGCTGCACGCCGGCGCAGCCCTCGCACAGGTGGAGCACCGTGCGGAGCTGCGGGTGCGTCTTCACGATCTCTGGGTCCGGGCTGAACACGTCAGCCAGGCCCGCGGCGTCGGACCCAAAGTGCATGGCGAGGCCGAGGGTCGAGCGAGCCGCTCGCTCGTCGAGTACCGCTCGATCGACGGTGAGCACGAAGAACGTGATGCGGCGGCCGTCCTCGACGTGAAGCGGATGCCGGCCGCAGCCGGCGCAAGGCTTGATCTCGCGGGCGCGCATCAGGTGACCTCCTCGAACTCGTCGACGTGGTGAAGGCTCCCGGTCCAGACAGCGTTCTCTCGACAGTGCGTGCCGGCGCGCTCGAGCTCCGCACGCGCTTGCTCTGCCAGCTCACCGCCCCCGCTCGCGATCTTCTGCACGAACTCGATCAGGTGCGGCGCCCACGCCGCGTGGAACGGTCCGACGGGCACCCGCTGACGCCACCACTCCGTCCCGCCACAGCACGGGCACGACCCGAGCTGCGTGACGGGCGCGAGGAGGGGAGAGCTCGCTACCGCCACGAGGCACCCGCATCGCGCGCACTGCTCGACCCACGAGCGACCCCGGGACATCGCGACGGTAGGGGCGACGTGGAGACCGAGGAGCGGCTGCGCTGGGGCGGGCTCGGCTTCGATCGGCTCGACGACGGCCTCGACGACCGCGTCCTCGATCGGCTCCGCAACCAGGGCGCGCGGTAACTGATCGCGGCGCACGACATGCCGCTCCTCCTCCGGCACCCGCACGTACCGCTCCCCGCGCTTCCGCTCGTACTGGATGATCCTCACGCGCTCAGCGTCGACGGGCTCCACCTCGAGCCGGACGGTGCTCCCGATCCGCGTCGTGTGCTCGATCACCTCGAGCGGCGCACGCTCGATGTCGGGCATCAGAACGGCACCGCGGGCGGCTTGAGGGCGCAGTGGATGCACGACACGGTCTTCAGGTCGTCGTCGTACGTCGACCACGCCACGAGCCGCACGTCGATCTCGCGATGCCCGCACGTCGGCAACCACAGGGCATCGTCCAGAACGAGGTGTGGAGGCGGGGTGCCGAGCAGCTGCGCGACTCGTTCCCCCTCGGGCGTGAGCGGGTAGCAGTTCCACATGCGGCAACCGATGCGGCTGCCGTTGTCGATCACGTGGCCACGGCTCGCGAGGCCCTTCATGACCGTGATGTTCGGGCCGGCGGTGTCTCGGTGGTCACGGAGCGCCTGCGCCATCGTCGGCGACAACCTCACGAGTCGGCCTCGAGCGCGTCGAAGAGGGTGTCGGCGGTGTTCATGGCTGTCTCGACAAGCTCCTCCATCGTGGTCTCCGGGTGCAACTGCTGATCCGCCATCAGCACGAGAAGCACGTCCTTGACCGTCAACTCGAACGCCGTCATGTTCTCCGCGAGCCCGTCACGGCGGCGCTTCGCCGTCGGTGGTCGCCCTACCGGATGCCCGAGAGCCTTAACGATGCGATCCTCGTCCACGGGCGGCATCACGCTTCTGATGTCCCGCGCGCCGACAACCACTTCCTGGTCGTCAACGTCGAGGGTGATCAAGTCATGCTCGAGGTCGATCGCCAGCACTTCGCCGCGACCACCGCTGCCGACGTCATCCAGCTCGAACGTCACCCAGCAACCAGGCTCGAGCCGCAACACATCCACGCGCGTCATGCCGGCGCCTCGACCGTGATGATCGTCCCCGGGAACGCCCGTGAGACCTGAATCAGGCGGTTCTTCACGGCCTCGTCCCCCAGAGCCACGGCCGGCGAGCGCCGGTAGAGGTTCAGCCCCAGGTTCGCCGCCGCGCCCCATTGGGCGCCCGAGATGTCGCCTAGATCCATCACGACCTTCAGCGCCATCACGTGCTTCTCCATCCGCTCCCGGATCGTCTTCCACTCGTCAGCCGTCAGGGGGGACGTCAGGGTCGACGGCTCGATGCCACTACCAGCAGCCACCGCAGGATCTCGGCGCCGGTGATCTGGATGCATTGTTCGTACTCAGGGCCGAGGCCGCCTAGTGAGACGGTCCACACGGTTTCGCCTGCGTCCCAGCGGCGAAGCCATTCCGTCGCGTCGATTCCGAACATCTGCTCGTTGTTCCTCATGTCGTTGCTCGCTCCTCTGCGATGTAGGTAGGTCGGGCGCAGGCGACCTGCACGGCGGCCTTGAAAGCGTCAGCGTCGCCGTTTTCGTTGCTCATGTGCAGGAGCCAGACGCCCTCGACGCCGCTCATGTCGTTCGCCCGCAGCAGGTCGATCGCCCGAGCGAGGCTGAGGTGATTGCGCTGGGTCCTGGCCGCCCGGTGCACGTCGACGCTGCCGTTGTCAACGTTCCGCCGCAAGATCTCGTCGCTGAAGTTCGCCTCGATTAGCACGTGCGTGAGGCCCTGGAACCGGTACGGGCAGAATGCCGTGTCGGTCACGTAGAGGCACTTGCCCGTGGGTCCGGCGACGAGGTACGAGAGCGGCTCACGAGCGTCATGCACAGCCTGTAGGGGCAACACACGCCACGGGCCGACGTCGATCGGCTGCTGATCCCGCACGGTGCGCGCCCTGTGCCCGCTCGCGCCGATCGCGTCGAGCGTCCCGGCACTCGCGTAGACGTCGACCCCGGCGCGCATCAGCTGCGGCACCGCCTTCGCATGGTCGCCATGTTCGTGCGTCACGAGGCACCCGTCCAACGCCGTCACGCGGTGCCAGAGCGCCTTCTGCAGGTCCGGGTAGCGGATGCCGGCGTCGAGCAGGAGGGTGCGCCCGTCGTCCTCGAGGACGTAGGCGTTACCCGCCGAGCTCGACGCTAGGACCCGCACGTTCATCAGAAGGGCGCCGCGTTCGTCTTCGCCTGGCGCTTCTCGTCATGGAAGAGCGTCGGCGCGGCTTCGGCGATCTCGCGAGCGCGAATCTCCTCGGCCTCCTCGTCGCTCATGCCACCAGTCGCGTCGGGCGAGTCGGGAGCCTCGTCGACCGCCTGGCGGGTCTCGACGTCGATGGTGTGCTCGTCATCGAAGTCGACGAGTTGCCGGTTCGCGCGCTCTCGCGCGTCCTCGCCCACCTCGAGCTCGGCGCGCTCGTTCGGCTCCATGTCGCTCCGATTGAAGTGATCCACGAACAAGCCCAGGTGGTCGTCGTTCGACGAGTTGATGAAGCGCTTGAGCGCGCGATTCACGACCGTGCGGCGCGCCATCTCGTCGGGCTGATCCTTCTGCGGGCCGTTCGCGTAGCCCTTCGACCAGCTCGTGCGGATCTGCGTCATCGCCATGATCTCCGTGACCTGCTCCCGATCGGGACCGAGGTCGACGACGGCGTACGCACCCACGATCTTGCTCGGGTCGATGCTCCCGAGGGACTGCTTGTGCTTCGTGACGCGCTTGATGCCGCGGTCGATCTCGTACTCGAACTCGTCGCCCTCGTACACCGCTTCGGCGTAGACGTCGATCACGCCGGCCATGCGCTTCGCCGCGGCGATCGTGCCGAAGTAGGAGCGGAGGAGGGTGAGCTGCGTACCGCGGACGATGAAGTAGGCTTGCTTTTTCATGGGGTCGAGGCCCTGCACGACCATGCTGAAGAGGCTGTTGGCGATGCTGTTCTGCGTGCACACGCTCAACGCCGGCCGCTTGTTCTTGTCCTCGACCTCCTGCAGCACGAGCCACGCTGCCTTCAGGGCGTTCTCGGCGGAGTACCCGGGCGGTAGGTGGAGCTCCTTGCTCTCGAGCAGGCCGCGCACGCGATCGGTGACGGCGTCGACGGTAGTGCGCTTCATGAGCGCGAGGTCGGTCTGTCCGTTGGGCTTGGCGACGGTCTGGGTCATGCTGCTACCTCCTGGGTGGCGTCGAGCTGGACGGTGAGGGTGGGGTGGCGTTCGTCGACGATCAGGCGGATGACCTGCGTGTCGAGCGGGAGGGTCTCGATGATGCTCTCGGCTTCGTCGATGAACACCGGCGGGTAGAACTGGTGGTGGTCCTGGAGCACGCGGATGATGTCGAGTCCGCAATTGATGCGGCCCGCACGGTTGAGGCCCGATCCGTAGGGGACCCCAGCGACCATCGCGGTGCAGGCGTCGGTCAGGCCGCCGTTGATCTGGTCTTCGAAGAGGCGCCAGCGGGTGATGCTGAAGCGAGTGTTGATGCGCTCGGTGAGCAGCGCGACCTTGGCGCGGGTGAAGGTGTCGAAGAGGTGCAGGTGCCGCTCGAGCTCCTCGAACTCGCGAGAGAGGGTCTTCTCCTGCGCGGCGAGGTCACGGATGCGCGCGTCAGCTTTGGCGGCGTTGTCGATGGCGCCGATCGACTGCACGAGATCGTTGATCTCGGCGTCGAGCTTGAGGACGTCCGCGCGGAGGCCGGCGAGGGTGTCGGTGTTGCCCTCGCGGAGGCTCTCGATCTGCTGCTCGAGCTTCGCCTTCGCCGCGGTGAGGGTTTGGTGCGTCGGGTCTTGGGTGGGGTCGGGGATGCTGCCGTCGAGGTCGTTCACGCGGGCGGCGGCGTCGCGGGCGGCGGTCGCCGCGCGCAGCTGCGCCTGGTTCGCGCTCTCAAGCGACTGCCGGAGCTCCTCGAGCTTGCTCGTGAGCGCCTCGCGCTCCTGCCGGGCTCGTTGCCCGCGCGCCTGGACGTCCTCGAGGTCCTTCGCCTTGCGGACGTTGAACTCGTCGAGCGCGCGAGCCTGCGCCGCCTGCACGTGCTCGGCGGGCAGCGCCTGTCCGCAGGCGGCGCAGGAGTCGGGCGTGCTCGCGTGCGGCGGCGTGCGACCGTTGACCTCACCCCAGCGCGTGCGGAGGTCGGCGAGGCGCGCGTCGAGCTGCGCAGTCTCGGCTTCGGTCTCGGAGAGGTCACGGTCGATGCTCAGGAGCGCACGGTCGGTGGTCTGCTCGGCGTCCTTCAGCGCGTCGCGTTCGCGTCGCGCGGTCGCCAGCGCCTCCTCGGCGCCGGCCGTGACCTTCCGCGCTGTGTCGGCGATCTTTCCCTCGGCTTCCCGGACTCGAGCTTGCACCTCCGCGATCTCGCCGCCGGCCTCGAGGCGGGCGCGTTGCCGCTCCAACGCCGTGCGCGCGTCACGTAGGGTGGCGAGTTTCGCGTCGAGCTTCTCGCGCGATTCGCTCGGCACGACCGGCCGGCCCTGCGTCGCTTCGTCGATCCGCACGGGCACGGCTTGCAGCTCGCGGTTGATCTCGCGCCGGCGGGCGTCGACGACCTTGCGAGCGTCGTCGAGCGAGCGCTTGCCGAGGATCCCCGGCAGATCCGCGAGCTCCGGATCGCTATCGATCACGTCAGCATCGGTGACGTCGCCGCAGACGTCGAGTAACAGCGTGCGGCGGTCCTTCCAGGGGAGCGCGTTGAACGCGTCGGGATCAGTGAGCAGCCGGAACACGCCCTCCGGCGCGATTGCGCTGATGCGAGCGTCGTACTCCTTCTTCTGGACGGGCACGCCGTCAATGTGGTGATCGACGCGGTGGCCGGTGAACTCGCTGGTGCTGCTGCCGCGCTTCTTCGTCCAGACCTCGACGTACGTCTTCTTGAGCGTGAGGGTCTCGTCGCCGACTTCGAACGTGCCCTCGACGGTGTGCTCGAGGTTGTGCAGCGCCTCACCATCCGCTCCGATGGTCTTGATGTCGAAGACGGCCTGGCCGCTAGCGTCCTTGCCGAAGAGCAACCAGGTGAAGGCGCTGAAGGTGCTGGTCTTGCCGCTGGCGTTGGTACCGCGGATGGTGGCGCTGTCGCCTTGCAAGTCGAGCGTGAAGTCGCGGGCGCCCATGAAATTGCTGAGCCGGAGCGTGAGGAGCTTCATCGTGCGGCCTCCTTCGATCGGGCTCGCAGGTGCCGGGAGTGAGCGCGAGCCTCGAGCGCATGCTGTGGGAAGCCAGCGCGCGTGAACTCGATCGCTTTGCGTGCGCTGGCGTTCGCTTCGCGAGCGAGTTCGGTGGCTGCGCGGTGATCGCGGCCGCTGCCGCCGCATGGTGGGCACGTCCAGCGACCGCGGGCGTTGCCGGGCGCTGGAATGCGGCCGGTGCCGTGACAGCGCGGACAGCTGGGGCCTCCCGGGCGTGGCGCCTGCGGCGATGGAGCGAATTGAGGGTTGGGGGTAGACTGCATCGGATCCTCCTTGCGTTCGAGCGCGGGGTTGGATCGAGGGCGGGGCTAGCTCCCCGCCTTCCTTCTTCGACACCCTATGCCAAATGACATACGTACGTCAAGATGGCGATGCAGCTTGACATGCGTTGTACCCCCTGGCTACCCCCGCCCGACCGTCACGAACCGGCACGAACCGGCACGCCGACGGGACGAAAACCCCTCCGGCACTCGCTGCTAGGCGCTAACCGTCACGTCCCGGCACGTTCCGGCACGCGCGGCTCACCATTTCGTAATCGGCAGGTCGTCAGTTCAAATCTGACCATTGGCTCCACGAAAAAGCCCCGTCCAGAACGGGGCTATCCTATTTGTCGCTGCGGGTATCAGTTGGGGCGATCGGTTCGATTACCCCCTTCGTTACCCCCTGTGGCCCCCGTCAGCTCCGCCAACGACGGCGCCGAACGGGGCCGAGCTCGCTCGAAGAAGTGCACGTACTTGCGCATGGTGAAGCCCGCGTCGGTGTGACCGAGGCGCTGCGCGAGGTCGGCTGGGCTCATTCCGCTGGCGATCGCCATGCTGGCGTACGTGTGGCGGAGGT
>JACDHQ010000630.1 GCA_013820975.1 Gemmatimonadaceae bacterium | reverse complement strand
CTCCCACGTCCGTCCGCGTGCCACCCGCTCGAATCCCTGCCAGAGCCCCGACGACACCATCACCCGCGGAGCTCCAGGCGGGGTTCACCGTCGCCCTCGGCGCACATCGTTTCGATGATGCGCAGCGGCACGCCGAAGCCCTGCTCGCACGCGAAGTGGGCGGCGCGGCGCTGCTCGACGAGCTGACATTCAAGCTCGTGGATGCCGGCGCCGACGGTCAGGCCGCCGCGACACTGCTCCGGGCGTACCCGTTCACCGCAGGCACTCCCGCTGAACGGGACACGCTGCTGCAGCGGCTGATCATGCTGATCGAGCAGCACGCAACGCCGCTCGACGACGACCGGTGGCAGGCGCTGCGCGATCCTCTGGATACGCCGGCGCTTCGCAGCCGTCAGGCGGCCCTCTGGACGAACCTGCGGCAATGCGCGACGACCCGTACCCTGCTGGGCGATATGTCCCCCGAGTACGGATACGACGACTGGATGCGCCTTGGGGACTGCTCGACGAGCGAAGCCCCGGCGCTCGCTCTGCGCGCCTACGCATGGGCACAAACGCTGCGATCCGGCGGGCGCGCCTCCCGCGCGCTCGCGTATCAGGCCCATGCTGCCGGGGATTATCCAACCGCGCTGGCTGCCTGGCGCACCGTGGGCGCGGACCAGCTGTCGGATGAGGAGCTCCTCGCGGCCACGACCACTGCTCTGGCGGCACGTGAGAACGAACAGGCGGCGAGCTGGCTCGACACCTTCCAGAAACGCGGCGCTTCCCTTGACTACCGCTACTGGTCGCTGGTCGCCGAGGCGCACACGAGCAGCGACGCCGCGACCGCCATCGGCGCACTCGAGCGCAAGACCCAATTGCAGCCAGTGGCTGCGGATTTCATCAGCCTGGCGCATCTGGAGGCCGACGCGGAACGGCAGGTCCGCTGGCTCGAACGCGCCGCTGCCCTCGACGACGCCAACGCCACGACGCAGGCCGAGTTGGGGTTTGCCTACTCGCGCGCCGGGCGCCCGACAGCCGGCCTGCGCGCCTTTGAGCGCGCCGCGGCGCTGGACCCGACCAACATGACGGTGCAGGTCGAGCTGGGGTATGCCTATTGGCGCGCCGGTCGTGCGGCCGACGCGGGGCGAGCGTTCGAGCGTGCGTGGCACGCCGACCCGGCCAATCTGAAACTGGCACAGCAGCTCGTCTACGTCTACCAGCGGCTGAAGCAGAACGACGCGGCTCGCCGCTACGTGCGGCACGTGCTCGACGCGCCGGACGCCTTCAGCGAAGCGTCGGTCGACGCGCCCCTCGGAACGACGGTGGATCACAGGTTCGCATTCCAGAGGCTGCACGAGGACCTCGGGCGCAGAGTGACCGTCAACCTGGATGGCTGGAGCGGAACCGCGGTCGGCGGCGGTTCCGAAGCGACCTCTGCCGGGCGCCGCTACCGAAGCTACTCGCAGGTTGAGGCGGATGTTCGTCTGGGGAGCCCCGCCATCCGTGACGGCTCAACGCTGTCCGCATACGCGCGCGTCTTTGCGGACGGGGGCGACCTCCGGCGCGCCGTGCCGGCGCAGAACCCGATGCTCGGGGTCGGACTCCGCTGGAAGCCCCTGCGCAACCGGGTGATCTATCTGTCGGCAGAGAATCAGAACGGTCTCGAAGACACGGCGCGGCGGGAGGTGCTCGTGCGCGCGAGTGCATCCTTCCTCAACGGCGGGCCGTACGGCGACGAGTGGCATGCCTCTCAGAACGGCTGGTTCTCACAGAACCTGTATCTCGACGGGGCTCGATACCTGAAGGCCCGCCACACCGCCTACACGGTCGACTACCGCACGAGCTATCACCGCCAGGTGTCGGCCAGCGCGACGCTGGAACCGTACGCGCACCTGCAGTTCAACGGCTACCGGAGCAACCGCTTCAACAGCGATATCCGGACCGACGCCGGCATCCGCTGGAACGTCTGGTACGGTGCCACCCGGTACGACGCGGCGCCCCACAAGCTCTCGATCGGCGTCGAGTTCCAGCACGCCCTCGACACGTACTTGAGCGAGCGCAACGGCCTCTTCCTGAGCCTTGGCACGCGCTGGTAGCGCGACGCGCTCATTCCAGGCGTGCTATCCTCGCCGCATGGCGCACAGCGAGCGCGCGCGGCGGCGGGCCACATACGACGACCTGCTGGCGGTGCCTGGGCATCTGGTGGCCGAAATTCTCGACGGCGAGCTCTACACGACCC
>JACDHQ010000629.1 GCA_013820975.1 Gemmatimonadaceae bacterium | reverse complement strand
ACGCCGGGGTACTACGTGCACAAGAGCAACGCGACCCTGATCCACGAGGACGTGAGCGCCGCCTTCCGCGAGGCGGGTCGCACCGACGCGCCGAACTTCTGGATCGCAGGCGGCAGGGACTTCCACCACGAGCGGCGTCCGCACGAGATCGGGCTCCACTTCGCGACCGCGTGGCAGGGCAAGCTCGACATCGAGGAGTGGTGGAGCGGCTACAAGCTGCCGATCGACGTCAACGTCGCGGCGACCCCGTCGCCGTCCACGATCGGCACGCGTCCGTCGTTCGTGGCGGACTGACATTCGCTATCGCCGCTTCCCTACCGTCGCGTAATAGACCGGAATTCCCAGCAGGATGATGCCCATCACCACCGCCGTCGGCGTCCGTGACGTGCCATCGACGAGCGCGTTGCCGAGCAGGTAGATCACGGACAGGATGAAGAGCGCCGGCACCACGGGATACCCTGGTGTGCGGAACGACGGGTTGTACCCGGCGCGCTTCCGCAGCACGTATACCGCCGCCACCGCCATCGCGTAGAACGGGATGATGGCGGTCACGAAGGTATCGGCGAGCTGCTCGAACGACCGCGAGAGCACGAACGCGATGCCGAGCACCATGGCGATCGCGATCGCGACCCATGGCGTCTTGAAGGTGGGATGCACCTTCGCGATTCCCTTGAAGAGGAGCCCGTCGTCCGCCATGGCGTAGAAGATGCGCGGTGACGTCATGATGGATCCATTGAGCGTACCGAACGTCGACAGCATCACGGTGACGGCGACGAAGACGACCCCCGGGTAGCCGACGAGGCGATCGGCGACGTCCGCGGCCACGAGGCGCGACGTGCGCATCTCCTCGATGCTCAGCACCGACAGGTAGCCGATGTTCGCCAGCAGGTAGATCGAGATGATCGCGATCATGCCGATGACGAGCGAGCGCGGGATGTTGCGCCGCGGGTCCTTCACCTCGCCGCCGATGTAGCTGAGGTTCGACCAGCCGTCATAGGCCCAGAGCACGCTGACGAGCGCGAGGCCGAAGGCGGTCATCGTCATGCTTCCCGCCGGCACCGCCGGGGTGAAGTTCGCCCCGCCGGTCTGCGGCAGCCCGATCGCCAGGGCGATCACGACGATGAGCGCGAGCCCGAAGTACTTTGCGATCGACGTGATGTTCTGGACGAGTGAGCCCCAGGTGACGCCGACGATGTTGATGGTCCCCACCACCGCGATCGCAACGGCGGCCGTGTACCGCGCGCGGCTCGCGTACGGCTCGACCGACGGGTCGATGCCGAGCACGCGGATGGAATATTCCGCGAAGGTGATCGAGATGGCGCCGAGCGACGCCGCGCGCACGATGATGAGCTCCGTCCAGCCATAGAGGAACGCCGGCAGGCGCCCCCAGCCCTCACGGATATAGGCATAGATGCCGCCGGTCTGCGGGTACGCGCCGCCCACCTCGGCGATCGTCAGCGCGCCGCAGAGCGCGAGCAGGCCGCCGATGACCCAGATCCCCATCATGGGCAACGGGCCGGGAAGGCGGTCGGCGATCCCGGCGGGCGAGCGGAAGATGCCGCTGCCGATCGTGGTGCCGACGACGATCGCGACGGCGGTCCACAGGCCGATGCGGCGGGGAAGCGCGTCGCGGGCCGGGGCGGTGCCGCGCGGAGCGGAACTGGAGTTGGTCTCTGCCATGGGCGGCAATGCTAGGCCCGTTGACCGGGCCGCGCCAGAGCGCGAGCTTTCCCAGTCTATGAGTATCTCGTTTGCGGACGCGGTGTTCTGGGCCGCCGTCGCAAGCTGCGCGGTGGCCCAGGTGGCCATCGTCCGGTCCGTGGTGATCTCCCCCAGGCGTCGCGCCATCGAGGTGGCCTGGGCCATTCTCCCTGCCATCGCCCTCGGCGCCCTCCTCGTGATGACGTGGCGCCGGATGCACCCTTGATCCGGGCCTGTCCATGACCCGCCTTCGCGGCATCGCGTACGCGACGCTGTTCATCGCGTTCGCCCACCTCGTCTTCGGCGGCATCGTCCGCATCAGCGGCTCGGGCATGGGCTGCGGCGACCATTGGCCCAAGTGCTACGGCCGCTGGTTCCCGCCGATGGACCGGATGGACCTGGTCATCGAGGTGTCGCACCGGTACCTGGCGGCATTCCTGATCCTCGCGATTGCCGGGTTGCTGGTGGCGGCCTTCATGCGCCGCCACGAGCCGGGGGGGGGGGGTGCTGGCGGGGTG
>JACDHQ010000097.1 GCA_013820975.1 Gemmatimonadaceae bacterium | reverse complement strand
GACCGGCACCGGTGGGTCGTCGCGGTCATCGTGCTCGGCGTGTACGGGGTGGTCTATCTCGCACTCACGTCGGCGCTGCGCATCCCTGAGGCCCACGCGCTCACCTCCCGCGTCACCGCGCGGCTGCGGCGCTGACGGGCGGGGCACCGGCGCGAGCGCCGTGGTATTATCCGTCATGACCGGCGTCCCGTCATCCCTGCTCGACAAGGTCGGCCACCTTCCCGAGTCGCCCGGAGTGTACCTCTGGCGAAGCGCGGAGGGGCAGGTGCTGTACGTCGGCAAGGCCAAGCGCCTGCGATCGCGGGTCCGCAGCTACGTCAACAGCGACCATCGCGAGAGCCTCAAGACGCGCGCGATGATGCAGCAGGCGGCCGACGTCGAGACGATCGTCGTCCCCACCGAGGCGCATGCGCTGATCCTCGAGGCCAACCTCATCAAGGAGTACAGGCCGCGCTTCAACGTCGCACTGCGGGACGACAAGTCATACCCGTACATCAAGGTCACGGTCCAGGAGCCCTACCCTCGCGTGTTCGTGACCCGGCAGCTGCATGACGACGGCGCCCGCTACTTCGGGCCGTACACCGACGTGGGGCTGATGCGCAGGGCGCTTGCCGTGGTGAAGCGCGTCTTCACGGTCCGCTCCTGTAACTATGACCTCCCGCGCCAGCGTCCCGACCGCCCGTGCCTCGACTACTCGATCGACAAGTGCAAGGCGCCCTGCGTCTTCTACCAGTCGCAGGCCGAGTATGCGGCGATGATCGACGAGGTGCTCCTCTTCCTCGACGGACGCCCCCGGGAAGTCGAGCGTCGTGTGCGGGAGCGGATGAACGCGGCGGCGGCGGCGCTGGACTTCGAGCGCGCGGCAGAGCTGCGTGACGTCCTGAACCACCTCGGCCGGATGGAGGAGCCGACAGTCGTGCTCGAGGTCGAGGGAGGAGACCGAGACGTCGTCGGCTACGCGCGCGACGGCGACGTGGCGTGCGTGGCGCTCCTCCGCATCCGGCAGGGGAAGCTGCTGGCGCGTGAGCACCAGTTCGTCGACAACGTCGCCGCCGAGGAGGATCCGGCGGTCCTGGAAGCCTACCTCGCGGGCACGTACCGCCTGGCGCTCGCGCGGGCGACGGAGCTGCTCGTGCCGTTTCCGCTGCCGCACTGTGAGCTGATCGAGGAGTCGTTGGGGAAGTCGCGCATCCACGCGCCACAGCGTGGGCCCCGCCGGGACCTCATCCAGCTCGCGGAGCAGAATGCCCGCCACCTGCTCGAGGAGCTCCGCCTCACCGACGAGGACACCACCGAGCGTGCCGGTGACCCGGTGTATGAGCTGCAGCGACAGCTCGGCCTCGTGCGCGTGCCGCGCTGCTTCGTGTGCTTCGACGTGTCACATGCCCAAGGGACGGACACCGTCGCATCGTGTGTGTGGTTCCAGAACGGCCGACCGTATCGCGCCGAGTACCGGAAGTTCAAGGTCAGGACCGTCGAGGGGGTCGATGACTTCGCGTCGATGCGGGAGGTCGTGAGCCGGTACTTCCGCAGGCGGCAGGAGGATGCGAAGCCACTGCCCGATCTCGTGCTGATCGACGGGGGGAAGGGCCAGCTCCATGCGGCCCACGAGGCGTTGCGGGAGGTGGGCCTCGCCGAGCTTCCGCTCATCTCGCTCGCCAAGCGCGAGGAAGAGGTGTTCGTGATGGGGCGATCGGAGCCCGTGCGGCTGTCTCGCCGCTCGCCGGCGCTTCGGATGCTGCAGCAGGCGCGCGACGAGGCGCATCGCTTTGCCGTGACGTTTCAGCGTGCCAAGCGCAGCGCCCGCACGCTCACGTCGGAGCTGCTGCGCATTCCCGGCGTGGGCGACCGGAAGCGCCGGCAGCTGCTGGCCGCGTTCGGCAGCCTGCAGGGGGTCCGCGATGCCGCGCCCGAAGCAATTGCCGCACTCCCTGGATTCTCGCTCGCGTCGGCGTCGCGGCTGCTGGCCGCGCTCCATGGCATCGCGCCGACGGCCGGCGCCCGCGCTGTCGCCGATGGCAGCACGGCGACGCGCGCAGGTCACGCGGAGCCAGCGGTGCCGCAGCAACAACTCGCGCCGGCCCCCGCACCCGAGGATGCATCATGACGCAGTGGCACCTGGCCTGTTCCGCGTGCTCGAACACCGAGCGGGGCGATGCGCGCGCCACAGTGTGTCCCCGCTGCGGGCAGCCGTACCTCGTGCGGTACGACACGGTGTTTCCTTCCCGCGACGCGATACGAACCCGGTGGGACATGTGGCGATATGCCGCCGTGCTTCCCCTCGGCGAGTTCGAGACGCCAGTGTCGCTTGGGGAAGGGCTGACCCCGATTCACGACGTGCCGGCACTCGCCGAATCGCTCGGGGTGGCGGGGGTCTGGGTGAAGGACGAGGGAATCAATCCGACGGGTTCGTTCAAGGCGCGCGGGATGAGCGCTGCCGTCACGCGAGCGCGTGGGCTCAACGTGGCCGGGCTCGTGGCTCCGACGGCTGGTAACGCCGGTGCCGCCCTCGCCGCCTACGGCGCCGCGGCGGGAATTCCGGTCCGCGTCTATGCGCCGCGCACGACGCCGCCGGTGATCCTTTCGACCATCGCCGCACTTGGCGCGGAGCTGGAGCTGGTGGATGGACACATCGGCGACGCGGGGCGCCTCGCGCGGAGCTTCGCCGCCGAGCATGACTGGTTCGACATGTCGACCCTCCGCGAACCGTATCGCATCGAAGGCAAGAAGACGATGGGCATCGAGATCGTCGAGCAGCTGGGCTGGCGGCTGCCTACGCACATCGTCTATCCGACCGGCGGCGGCACGGGCCTCATCGGCATGTGGAAAGTGTTCCACGAGATGTGTGACGCCGGCTGGCTCGCCGACGCCGCGCTGCCACGGATGATCGTGGCCCAGGCCGATGGATGCGCCCCGATCGTGCGTGCTTGGCAGGCCGGAGCCGACCACGCCGAGCCGTGGGCGAACCCGGTGACCCACGCCAGCGGGCTGCGCGTGCCTGGTCCGTTGGGTGACCGGCTGATCCTGCGGGCGCTGCGCGAAAGCGGGGGCCGCGCCGCCTCGGTGAGCGAGGCCGCGATCCGCAGCGCGACGCACCGCCTCGCCGTGCTCACCGGCATCGACGCTGCCCCGGAGGGGGGATGTGCCCTGGCAGTCGCGGAGTCGCTGGCCGCCGACGGCCACTTGCCCTCCGATGCAGAGGTAGTGTTGTTCAATACCGGCAGCGGTGCTTCCTATCGATCGTGACCAGGCCAATCGCCTTGACTCAGCTCCCAGGCAGCAATCCTGCGCCGCGCATCGCGGTGCTCGATCCATTCAGTGGCATTGCCGGCGACATGTTCCTCGGGGCGCTCGTCGGACTCGGTCTCGACCGGGACTGGCTCAGGGCGTTGCCGGCGCGACTTGGTCTCGACGACGTTCGCGTCGACATTCGCGAGGTCCTGCGCGGCCAGCTTGCGTGCTGGAAGGTGGAGTTCGACATCCCGCCCCAGCCGCACGGGCGCCATATCAGGCAGATCCGTGAGCTCGTCGCCCATGCCGGAGTGCCGGACGCGGTTCGCGCGAAGGCCAACGCGGCGTTCACCGCGATCGCGACGGCCGAAGCAGAGATTCACGGAATGTCACCCGACGATGTCCACCTTCACGAGGTGGGCGCCGTTGACGCGATTCTCGATGTCGTCGGCTCGGTGTGGGGTCTTGCGGAGCTCGGAATCGAGCGCGTGTACTGTGGGGCGCTCCGCACCGGGGATGGCACGGTGCGCGCCGCCCACGGCCTCCTGCCGGTTCCGGCACCGGCGACGCTCAAGCTCCTGGAGGGGCACCTGATCCGCCCGGGTCCGGACGGGGCAGGGGAACTCGTCACGCCGACCGGTGCCGCGCTCGTTCGCGTGCTCTCCGCGGGGCCGCCGCCGGCGCAGTATACCCCGCTTGCCAGCGGGCTCGGTGCCGGGACCAAGGACTTCCCGGATCGCGCCAACGCACTGCGCATCATCGTTGCGACGGTAGCCGTCGGGCAGGCCAGCGGCGACGCCCGCGAGGAGGTGGTGATGCTCGCCGCGGATCTCGACGATGGTTCTCCGGAGTACGTGGCAGCCGTCGCCGACGGCCTGCGCTCCGACGGGGCGCTCGATGTAGTGCAATTGTCCGTGATGATGAAAAAGGGCCGTGCCGGCATCAGGCTGGAGGTGCTGTGTGCGGAAGCCGATGCGGCGCGACTCGAGCACCGCCTGCTTCAGGAAACGACGACCCTCGGTGTGCGCCGCACGGCCGCGACCCGCACCGTGCTTCCACGAACGAGCGAGCATGTCGAGGTACTCGGCCAGCCGGTGTCGGTGAAGGTGGCCACGCTGCCTGACGGGCGCCGTCGTGCCAAGCCGGAGTTCGACGACGTCCAGCGGGCCGCACTGGCGACGGGCCGGCCCGCGGCCGATATTTTCGATCTTGCCCGCAAGGCGTGGGAACGCACATGTGGCGCAGCGGGTAATTCAGCCACGGGCATCGTGCCCGATCTACCGAATGACCAGGAGACGACCCCCGATGCTTAGAACTGGCAAGGCCATTGTCCTCCCCGCCGTCCTTTCTGCTGTGTTCGCTGTGTCCGCCGGGGCGCAGGCCGCCTGTGACATCGACGAGGGTCGGCCCAGCCAGGTTGCCCGGGCGTTCCTGTCGGTGACTCAGGCTGCAAACGCCCAGGAGGCCGAGAACTGGGCCGAGGCCACGCGGAGCCTTCAGAATGCTGTCAAGCTTCTGAGCGAGCGTGGGGCCATTGGCCCCAACGAGCTCGGGCGGAGCTTCCTGCTCGGAAAGGCGCTGTCGCTGTATCTCAACAACCCGACCCAGCCGCTCGTCACCGATGCTGCGTCACTCGGTTTCCCGGCTGAGGCTGGCACCATCGATCTGGTGAGCGCCGTGGACTCCCTGTTCGAGGTCGTCGAGCAGTCACAGCCTGGCTGCCTCGAGACGACCGCCGACTGGCGCCGCCAGAAGGGCTGGGTAGGGCTGCTGCAGTCGGCCGCAGATCACCTCAACGCCGGACGCAACGACTCGGCGATCGTCGCGGCGAACCGGGCCATGACGCTTGGTGAGAGCCCCTATGCGACGATGGTGCTCGGGCACGTCGCCAACAACCAGAATCAGCTCGCCAACGCACTTCGGTTCTACGAGAGGACGGTGGAGCTGGCGAGCGATTCGATCTATACCGATCTTCGCTTCGAGACGCTCGTCAACATCGGGAACCTGGCCACGGACGCCGCTGCTGATACCGTTCCAGAGGCGAAGGCTGCGCTCGCCCAGCGCGCCGCGACGGCCTATCAGGCGGTGATGCAGAACACGACCGACTCCACCTTCGTACGCGCGGCTCGCCGCGGCCTGTCGCGCTCGGCGCTCCTCATGGGGGATACCACATCGTTCCGCGGGGTGTACGCGCCGCTCATCGCCAATCCGGCGGGGTACACGTACGACGACCTCGTCGTCTCCGGCGTAGATGCCGCGCAGGCGGGCCTCTGGGCCGACGCCGTCAAGCTGTTCGACGGCGCGGTGGAACGGAACACCTGGCACCGGGACGCGCTGTATAACGGCGCGCTTTCCCATGCCCGTCAGGGGACCCATGACCGGGCGCTCGCGCTGGTACAGAAGCTGGTCCAGCTCGACCCGTCGAATCCGGACAACTGGATGCTGACGGCCGAGATCTACAACGGCCTCGCCAAGGCGGCCGCCAGGAACCCGGCGCAGCAGAAGACGATGAATGAAGCCGTCACGGCGAACTTCTCGAAGGCGCAGGATATGAAGCACCGGGTGGCCTTCAGCGAGTTTGCGAAGACGGCCTCTGGTGCGACGCTCGGCGGAATCATCGAGAATCGATCGGACGCTGCCAGGTCATTCACGCTTCGGGTGGAATTTCTCGACGCGGCCGGCGCTGTCGTCGGCACCGGCGAGGCGGCGGTGGGTCCGGTAGCACCTGGCGCAGAGGGCCGGTTCACGATCACGGCCGCCGCACCGAACGTCGCTGGCTTCCGCTACGCGCCCCTGTAAGACGTTCGGGGTCATGTGGGTTGGGGGGCGGGCCACCACGGCTCGCCCCTTTCACATTTCAGTGCGTCGCAACCACCGAAGTCCCTGCTACGCATTGATTTCAGGCACTTGAGCTCCTAGCTTGCATGAGGATTGGGGGGAGGTTCACCGATGTGGTGGCTTCCCCCCTCGTCTTCCAGGAGGAGCAGCGCCGTGGTTCGTGTCAGCAAGGTTCACCCGGGCAGTATCGCGGACGAAATGGGGATCGTGCCCGGCACGGAGCTCCTGACCGTCAACGGGCGAGAGCTTGCCGACTTCCTCGACTGGGAGTTCCTCACTGCGGACGACGAGCTCGAGATCGAGGCGAAGCTTCCCGATGGGGAGCACGTCGTCTTCGAAGTCGAGCGGCCCGAGGGCGAGGGATTCGGCCTGGAGCTCGAGCCGCCCAACATCCGCCGGTGCGCCAACCGCTGCGAGTTCTGCTTCATCGAGGGGTTGCCGAAGGGGCTGCGGAAGCAGCTCTACGTCCGGGACGACGACTATCGGCTTTCCTTTGCGTACGGCAACTTCGCTACGCTGTCGAACGTGAAGGAGCGCGACATCGCTCGCATCCTCGAGTACCGGCTCTCTCCGCTGTACGTCAGCGTTCACGCGACACCGTGGGAGGCCCGCAAGGTCCTGCTCAACAATCCACGGGTGCCCAACATCGTGGAGCAGCTGACCCGGCTCGCCGAGGGGGGCATCCAGTTTCACGGCCAGCTGGTGGTGGTGCCGGGGCTCAACGACGGTGACGTGCTGGAGCAGTCGCTGGCCGACCTGTACAGTTTCGGCGACGCGTGCCTTTCGGTGGCGGTCGTTCCCGTGGGGCTGACGCAGTTTTCCCACCTGTATACCGCCGAGTCGATGAGCCAGGACAATGCTGCGCGCATCCTCGGGGTTGCCGAGCGGTGGGCCGACCTGTCGCGCGCCGAACGCGGAGAGACCTGGGTAATCGGATCGGATGAGCTGTACCTGCTCGCGAAGCGCGAGCTGCCCGGTCCCGCGTTCTATGGCAACTACCAGCAGATCGAGAACGGGGTCGGGGCCGTGACGTCACTCCGGCAGCGGGTGGCCGAGGGCGTAGGGGACCTTCCGCGCCTGGAAGGGAAGCGCATCGGCGTCGTCACCGGGGCGTCGATGGCCCCCCTCATGCCGGAACTGCTCGATCAGCTGGCAGCGCAGACCGGCGCCCGATTCGAACTCATCGCAACGGTCAATTCGCTGTTCGGGCCCACGGTCACGACCGCCGGCC
>JACDHQ010000628.1 GCA_013820975.1 Gemmatimonadaceae bacterium | reverse complement strand
CACGGAAGGTGCGTGGATTCCGGAAGTGTTCCGGCGTCTGCAGGAGGGACCGATATTCGGCATGCAGAGTGGGCTGCTGGTTCATGGGGGCACGCATCAGGCATTGCGCTGCCAGCTACTCGTCCATAGTATGGTCGAATAGTAAGCTTGCATCCGCGCCTCCTCCAATGTTCGCCGCCCATGAAGCCCCACTGGTTCTTCATCCTTCTTTCCGTCTCCGCCGCTCCGCGGTACGGCACGGCGATTCAGGACGACGTCCGCGAGCTGAGCGGTGGCGGCGTGCGCCTCTGGCCTGCGACGCTATATGGCTCGATCGAGCAGCTCGTCGAGCAGGGGTGGCTCGAGGAAGTCGCGGAAGATAAACGACCCCGAGGCATCTCCGGCCCCGAGCGCTTCTACCGCGCCACGCGCGCTGGTCGCCTGGCGCTGGAGCGCGAAGCCGCACGCCTGGATTCGCTCGCCCGGGTCGCGCGCACGCGCCTCGCCGTTGGTGGAGCATGAGTTGGACGGGCATCTACCACCTGGTCCTGCGCCTGCTCCCGGCTGCGTTGCGCAGCAAGCACGGCCTCGCAATGGAAGCGCTCTTTGCGCGTGAACAGGGGCAGGCCCGTGCGCGCGGCCGGATGCAGGGCGCGCTCGCGGGTGCGGCGGGGGTGTGGGACGTCGTCCGGCGCGCAGCGTACGAGCACGTGCGACATGGCCTCGTCTCCAGTGAACGATGCACCAACGCGCCGCAGGACGCCTGGAACATCGGGGCGCACGCCCCTCAACCGGCCGGCGCCAACTTCGGAGGTCCGACGATGCGCGAACTCCCGACCCGACTGCACCTGCGGCGCCACGCGGCGTCGTTCGCCGTTGCCTTTGTGGCGCTCACGGCATCGCTCCTCGCCCTCTTCGCGTCGAGACAGGTGCCGATCCTACGGGAGCTCGGTGCGCCGGCCGGTGCGATCGTCGAGGTGGTGCTGCTCGCAGTGCCGTCCACTGCGGCCTTGACGATCCCGATGGCTGTCCTCGCCGCTGTGCTCCACGAGTTCACACGGCTCAGATCGGACGGAACGCTCACCGCGGCGCAGCGCGAGCACCACGGCATCCGGCGGCTGGTTGTTCCCGTTCTTGTCGCCGCCGTCGGCGTCGCTGCCTTGGCGCTCGTCGTGACCGCCGAGCTAGTGCCCTGCGCAAACGTACGAATGACGGCCGTGCTCGCGAAGCAACAGGGATTCGAGGCCGCCGCGATCCGGAAGAGCGACCGTGAGATGACGATTGGCGAGCTGCGGTCGGCAGTTCGGCACGGCGATCTCGGCTCGGGTGAGTTCGCCCGCAGGCGCGCAGCGGCGTACGAGGTCGAGTTCCAGAAGAAGTTCGCCCTTTCCGGTGCATGCGTGATCATGACATTGTTCGGCGTGGCTGTTGCGCTTCGTGTCCCGCGCAGCGGCGCGGGCCTGGTGATCGGCGCGAGCGTTGCGGTCTATGTCGCGTACTATGCCATGCTGGTGACAGGCGAGAATCTCGCCGATCGCCTGGTCGTGTCGCCGTTCGTCGGTATGTGGGCGGCAAACGCACTTCTGCTGACGCTCGCGCTACTCGCGGCGTGGCGGCGCGCGCCATTCGGGTCGGGTGGACACGGGGCGGTCGTGGTCAGCGCGTAGGTGACAGCACCCATGCACGGCACCGTGCTTCACGGCGGACCCCCGCGCGCCGCCTCCAGCTCGCGGAGCACCTCCCCCAGTCGCCGCATCTCCGCGCCGTACGTGGTCCAGTCGTCGTTCCGCTGGGCGGCGCGCGCACGCTCGAAGTGATCCAGCGCCTGTTGCGCCAGCGCGCGCGCCTCCGGGGATGGCGCGTCGCCAGGCGGCGATGCGGGTGGCGCCTCGGCTGACTGACCCTGCGGCGCGGGGGCCGCGCGGCCGGGAGCGCCGAACAGGGCGGTCAACGCGCCATCCAGCGTCTCCGCCATCGCGACGCGGCCCTCGTGCGCAGCGACCACCCGCTTGAGCTCCGGAATGCGCCCGCCCTCGGCGCGGAGGTAGAGCGGCTGCACGTAGATGAGCGCTCCCTCGATGGGCAGCACGAGCAGCTCGCCGCGCAACACCTCGGAGCCACGCTGGTCCCAGAGGCTGATCTGGCGCGCGACCTCGGTGTCCTGGTTGATGCGGTTCACGATCTGGTTGGGACCGAACACGAGGCTCTGCCGCGGGAAGCGGTACACCACGAGCTTGCCGTAG
>JACDHQ010000627.1 GCA_013820975.1 Gemmatimonadaceae bacterium | reverse complement strand
GCTCAAGCCCAGCCCCAGTGGCTTTCCCTGGCCCAACTCGTCGGTGAAGCCCGCCCCCGAGGCCACTGCCGCCGCCGTGGCGGCGCGGGCCTGTCTCACGGTCACGGTGGTGTAGGCCAGCAAGGCCGCCAGCAGGACGCCGCCCTCCCACCGTGCGATGTGGCCATCGGCGAGGATGAGCAACGCCAATATCGCGACGCCGATCATGATGGGGACTTCGCGCCGGATGAGCTGCAGGTCCGCGCGCAGCGGCGAGATCAGGGCGCAAAGGCCGAGGATCAGGGCGATATTGCAGATGTTGGAGCCGACCACGTTGCCGATCGCGATGGCACCGGTGCCGGCCTGGGCGGCCTGCACGCTCACCACCATTTCCGGACTGCTGGTGCCAAACGCGATCACGGTCAACCCGATGACCAGCGGCGTGAGGCCGAGGCGAAGGGCGAGACCCGCACCGCCTTTCACCAGCGCTTCCGTGCCGACATACAAGGCAATCAATCCAAGGCCGAGGCCGATCCATTCGTTCATGTGGGTGAGGAGTTAGAGAATACGGTGATCGCGCCGACGACCACGAAGATGCCGATGAACGTCGAGTAAGGCGCGAGCACGGGGAACGTGGAGACCCAAGCCGATAGTTTCTCCGAGAGCGCGGCGCCGCCAAAGGCACCCGCGAGGATGCCGACCAAGGTGATGCCGATCTGGACGGTGGAGAGGAAGCTGGTGGGATGCAGCGCGAGCGCGAGGGCGGCGCGAGCCTTGGGGTCGCCCTCGTCGGCCAGGCTTTTCAGGCGGGCCTTGCGCGAGGAGACGACAGCCATTTCCGCCATGGCGAAACGCCGTTGGCGAGGAGAAGAAGGAAGATAATGAGGATTTCGACGAAGATGTTCATGGTAGGGTGCGGGCGCGCGATCAGGCGCAGTGATCGCGACGACGTCCGGCGGACGGATTCGCGGATGCATAACGAATTTATTATTGCATCGGCGCAGCTATCGTCGACTCCCTGGAAGGGGAAGCATTAGCGCCTCTCGAAGTTAACGGAAGGTCTGCGTTCTCAGACCCGAGCCCCCCACACGGCGGGCGTCGCGGACTGCACGCCCCTCGAATGGACTATCCTTCGAGCCAACGATGATGCGATCAGACCAGGGGAAACTCTCGCTCGCGGTGGCGCTGCTCCTCTCCGCGGGCTGCACGCGTGGTGCGGAGCCGACACGCCCGGACAGGGATCAACCGATGCAGATGCTGATGAACGTCGAGGGCGACGGCGCGCCGCTGATGCTGGTCGGGGGAGGGGGCTCACCGGGTGGTTGAGCTGGGTGCCGCATCAGGAGACGCTTCGAGCGTCACGCCGGGTCGGACGCGCGCAGCTCCTCGCCGTGCAGCTCGGCCTCGAGAATCGTCCGCTCCCCGCGGCCTACTCGGTCGCGCTCGAGAGCCGCGCGCTGGGTGCCGCCATCGACGGGATGCAGCGCGACGGCCCGGTCGATCTCGTGGCGTGGTCCTACGGCGCGGTGGTCACGCTCGACTTTGCCCTCGATCACCCCGAGCGTGTCCGAACGCTGGCGCTCATCGAGCCGCCGGCCTTCTGGGTGCTCGACGCGACCGGGCGGCTGGACGAACCCTCGCGACGGGAGCGCGACGACCTGGAACGCCTCCACCGCGACATGATCGGCGGCGTCACGGAGGCGCACCTGGCTCGCTTCGTGCGGCTGGCGGCTCTCGGTCCGCCCGACACACGTCCTGAAGACCTGCCCGCGTGGCCGCTCTGGGTGCAGCACCGGCGGTCGTTGCGCAACGGCCCCGCGCTCTTCGCGCATCGCGACGACGCGGCCCGGCTGCGCGGGTTCGCCCGCCCGGTCCTCCTCGTCAAGGGTACCGGCTCGGCCCATTCCCTTCATCGCATCATCGATGTCCTCGGCGAGACGCTGCCGCGCACCGAGGTCGTCGAGCTGCCCGGGGGGCACGCGCCGCAGATCGTCGCAATGGACGAGTTCCTCGCGCGGCTCGCGGCATTTCACGCGGCGCGGTAACGAGGCCTGGTTGCCTGGGCCGTTGTTCGCGGCGGTCGCGGACGTCGCACGACCCACGTGTTGGTCGATCAGCTCACGGAGATCTCGGTCCCACGTCACCCCCTCGAAGCAACGCGATGGCCCTCGACGATCGAGAACCCCATCCTCAACGGGCCCTGCGACGCGCCGACGCGGCACTTCCGCTTCGACGCCGCGGGGATC
>JACDHQ010000626.1 GCA_013820975.1 Gemmatimonadaceae bacterium | reverse complement strand
CCTTCGCACGCCCCCTCCTGCTGGCGCTGGCCGTCGCTGCCGCCGCCGCGTGCACCGACCGCCCGGCCGATCAGCCAGGCACCGACTCGGCGCTGGCGCGCGACCTCGCGCTCGCGAACGTGGTCGCTTCGTACCCCGAGTTCAACGATGCACCGCTCGGCGAGGCACCCCAGCCGGAGCGCGCGGCGCCTGAGGTTCCGCCGGCTCCCGTCATCGCTCCGCGCGCGTCGGCCCCCCCGCCGCAGCCGCGGGCTGTATCACAGCGTGCAACGCCCCGTCCGCAGCCGCGGCCACAACCGCAGGCTCCCGAGCCTGCTCGCGAGCGCGAGACGGCGCCGACACCGGGGCCGGCCCGCGCGGAGGCAGCGGGCTTCGCCGCCGGAACGAGGCTCGCGCTTACCACCGACGCACGCGTCTGCACGGTGTCGGGACGCCCCGGCGACAAGCTCACGGCCACGCTGCGTGATCCGGTGCGCGGCACCGGCGGCGCATTGATCCCCGCGGGTTCGCTGCTCGTGCTCGAAGTCGCATCGGTCGAGCCGGCCGAGCCGGCGGAGTCTGGCGCCATCGTGTTTCGCGTCCGTTCGCTCGACGTGAACCGCACCGCCTATCCGTCGCGCGGCAGTGGCGCCACGCGGGGCGGCCTGCAGCGCGCGCAGGTGCCGGCGGTGAATGCGAGCGACCGGCGCAAGGTCGTGACCGGCGCCGTCGCCGGTGCGATCCTCGGCCGCGTGATCGGCGGCGACACCCGTGGCGCCGTCGTCGGCGCGGCAGCCGGAGGCGCCGCCGGCGCCGTGAGCGCGACTCGCGGCCAGCAGTTCGAAGGCTGCCTCCCGGCGGGATCCCCGGTGACGATCGTGCTCGAGGAAGGACTGGTCATCACGGCCTGATCGAAGGGAACGCACGCGAATGCAAGGACGGCCGGTGACGCATGATGCATCGCCGGCCGTCATCGTGTTCGGTCGCCCGGTTCGCTACAGGGGCAGTTGCCCCACCGGCACGTTGATAGCGCGGAGTCGGACGAGCTCCGTCACCATGGGACCCTCCCGGTCACTGATAGAGATGATACTGGCTGCTCGCGGCGGCGAAGGCCTGCGCCTCGGCCGCTGCTGCCGCCAGCAACGAGCTGACGTTTCCTGCCTCCACCGCGGTCCGCAGCCGCGTCGAGCCGAACAGGCGGTCCATGTGCGCGACGTTCCACGTCATCTGTCCCGGGCGGCCGTGCCGCGCCCAGATCTCGAGCAGCATGAAGGCACCGACATCGATCGGGCGCACCGTCCCGCGGTTGGTGAGGTCCACGCGGATCATCGGGATCGTTTGCTCCCCCCACTTCTGTCCCTTCGCGACGGCTCGCGTCGTCGCCGAGAAGCGGACGCCGGGAAGGTTGCGCGCGTTGAGCGCGGCGGCGACCGCAGGCGCGTCGAGCCAGCCAGCGCCCACGAGCTGGAAGGGTGCGTCGGTACCGCGCCCCTCGCTCAGGTTGGTGCCCTCGAAGAAGACCGTGCCCGTGTAGAGGAGTGATGCGTCGACGGAGCGCAGGTTCGGCGACGGGTTGATCCATTCGAGCCCTGTCTCCTCCCACCACATGCTGCGGCGATAGCCGCGCATCGGCACGACGGTCACGTTGGCCCTCACCTGCCCGGTGGCGACGAGATAGCGCAGCAGCTCGCCCGGCGTGAGCCCGTAGCGCAGCGCGACCGGATACTGGCCGACGAAGCTGCGGAACGCCGTGTCGAGCATTCCCCCCTCGACGCGGTCGGCGCGAATCGGATCGGGACGATCGAGCACCACGAACGGCTTGCCGAGCTTGCCGGCTGCTTCTGCGGCGAGGGCCATCGTCCATGGATACGTGTACACGCGCGCCCCGACATCCTGGATGTCGTAGACGAGGACGTCGATGTCGGCGAGCATGGCGGGCGTGGGAATGCGCGTCTCGCCGTAGAGCGACCGCACCGGGAGGCCGGTCTGCTGGTCGATCGAGGAGTCCACCTTCTCCCCGGCATCGGCGGCACCGCGGATCCCGTGCTCCGGCGAGAACAGCGCCACGAGGTTCACCGCCGGAGACCGGTGCAGCAGGTCGATCGACGTCGCGCCACGTGCGTTGCGACCGGTGTGATTGGTGATGAGGCCCACACGCTTGCCGCGCAGGAGGTGGAGCGAGTCGCGCAGCAGCACATCCACGCCGAGCTCGACGCTCGCGCCGCGCGCCGCCGGCGCTGGTGTCG
>JACDHQ010000625.1 GCA_013820975.1 Gemmatimonadaceae bacterium | reverse complement strand
GCAGGATGTTGAGCGCGTCGGCCCACTGGATGGCGTCCTCGATGCGCTCGATGACCCTGACGCCCATTTCGTCAACCGCGTTCGGCATGAGCGACCGCGGCCCGCAGACGGCCACCTCGGCGCCCATCGTCCTGAGCCCCCAGATGTTCGACCGCGCCACACGGGAGTGCAGCACGTCGCCGCAGATGCAGACCTTCAGCCCCTCGAGCGACTTGAAGTGATCGCGCAGCGTGAGCAGGTCGAGCAGTCCCTGCGTGGGATGCTCGTGCGTGCCGTCGCCGGCGTTGATGACGTTCGACTCGATGCGCTCGGCGAGGAACTGCGCGGCGCCCGATGCGCCGTGGCGGATGACCACCATGTCGATGCGCATCGCCTCGAGGTTCCGCGCGGTGTCGACCAGCGTCTCACCCTTGCTGACGCTCGATCCACTCGAGGCCACGTTGACCGTGTCGGCGGAGAGTCGCTTCTCGGCGAACTCGAAGGAGATGCGCGTGCGGGTGGACGCCTCGAAGAAGAGGTTGACGATCGTCGAGCCGCGCAGCGTGGGGACCTTCTTGATCTTCCGCTCGCTGATCTCCTTGAACGACTCGGACGCATCGAGGATGAGCTGGATCTGCTCCCGGCTCAGCGCCTCGAGTCCGAGGAGATCCTTGCCGAGCGGAGACGTCACGCGAGCTCCGCGACGTCGCTCATGACCGCCTCGTCGCGGTCGTCGAGCTCCTTCACGTAGACGTCGACGCGCTGGCCCACCTTCGCCTCGAGTGTCTTGCCGACGATGTCGGGCTGGATGGGGAGCTCACGGCCGCCGCGGTCGATCAGAACGGCCAGCGCTATTCGGGCTGGCCTCCCGAAGTCGGCGAGCTCGTCGAGCGCCGCGCGGATCGTGCGGCCGGTGTAGAGCACGTCGTCGACGATGACGATGCGCTTGCCGTCGATGCCGCCGGGGAGGTGCGTCTCGCCGACGACCGGCCGCGGGCCGACCGTCTGGAGGTCGTCGCGGTAGAGCGTGATGTCGAGCGCGCCCTGGGGGACGTCCACGCCTTCGCGCTCCTCGATGAGCGCAGCGATGCGGGCGGCGAGCTGGACGCCGCGGCGCTGGATGCCGACGATCAGGAGGTCATCGGTGCCGGCGTTGAGCTCGACGATCTCGTCGGCCATGCGGCGGAGGGTACGCGAGATCGCGCGGGCGTCGAGCAGGGTCTCGGGCGAGGCAGGCATGGGCGACAATATACAGCTTCGGGATGAGGGATGAGGGATGCGGGACCGGATGCGGGACCGGATGCGAGATGCGAGATACGAGAGAGAAGCGGGAGAGATGCGAGATACGAGATGCGAGAACGAGATCCCATCTCGCATCTCGCGCCTCGCATCTCGCGCCTCGCATCTCGCATCTCGCATCTCCTATGAGAGGTCACCCCGGCCGCATGCCGGTCCACAGCTGGTCGGAGACCCGCTCGGCTGGCGATCGCACGTGGTGCTCCCCGTCGGTGAGCAATTCCGTTGGGAGGAGGAACGGGATGACCGTTGCGCCCCATGCAGCCGTGATGAGCGTATCCGCCGACGCCAGCTCGTCCGGGACGTCGAGGATGCGGTGGTCGGCGAGCTTGCGCAGTGCCCTCGAGAGCGCATCCCGCACCGCGGCGATCGGCAGGGTGCGCCGCCAGCGCAGCTGAAGGGAGGGATCGGCCGGGCGGTGGGCAAGTCCCGCCACCAGGAGCGGTCCGAGGAACCGAAACATCACCAGCAACTCCAGCGCAACGGTCTCCAGGGATCGCCGTGCCTCATACGGCGCACCGGCCGAGGCGAGCGTGGAAACCGCGGCCAGCACGGGGTCGCGGATCGCCCCTGGCGGTGCGATCGCGGCGTAGAAGAGGGCGTCCTTGGAGCCGAAGCGCTGGTAGAGCACCGACTCCGATATATGGAGGGCCCGGGCGACGGCCCGGGTCGGCAGCGCGGCTCCGGCGAGGAGAAAGAGCTCCCGTGCGGTGTCGAGGATCAGCCGTTCGTCAATTGAACGGTGCCGTCCCATGCCAGCCTCCAGCGCGTCACGGTGACCGAATAGGCGAGCGGTTGCACGCAAATATATGGCGATTGCCGGGCGTCGCCAGAAAAAGTTTCGCGACCACAAGCCATTGCTGCAGCGTCACTTGCGAAAACGGGTCGCGTGGCGGCGCAGCCCATTGCACAAATTCCATTGAACGTTTTGGCCGTTTCGCGCGGTGTATATAGT
>JACDHQ010000096.1 GCA_013820975.1 Gemmatimonadaceae bacterium | reverse complement strand
CCCCGCAAAGGCGTGCGAGTCGGGCGCGTCGGGCAGGCCCGCCGCGTCGACGGGCTGGTACACACCATCACGGTATGCGCGACCCTCTTCGGGAGGAGCCTGGATGTCTGGGGTCATCTCGGGTAGGAGCGAGGTCATGGGGCGGCACAAGGTGCGCCTCGCAGGGAGCCGTCGCAAGCCGTCGCACGCCATTGCGAGCGTGCGGGTGAGCGACACCCGCACGGCCCGCGACGGGATGAATCTCCTTGCGGCTTTCTGCCGCCCGCGGCAGTTTGGCGCCAGCACCCATGGCATCGTCGCACGGGCGTCGCCGCTCGGCGCGGTCCATGGGTGCATCCTCAACCTCGGCAGCCTTCGCGCCGCCATGAGCACCATGCGACACCCCCACGTCCTGATCGGCGCGCTCCTGCTCGCCGCCTTACCATGTGCGACACGCCCGCTCGCAGCCCAGCAGAATGCCTACGACACGGGCGACATGCGCGTCGAGGTGCTGGGGCTCAGGCATTGGACACTGGCCACACTGCAGGACTCCATCGCCAGGAGGGTTCCGGGCCAGACGCTGCACGACGACGGAGGCATCGTCACGCTCAAGGATTCGCTCCGCTTCGCGGATGTCCAGGTGGTCCGGTTGACCATGATCGGTGGGCCCGACGCGAAGAGCCCCACCGAACGGCGCCAGTTCCTGGTCATCAAGGTGGTCGAGCCGCAGGACTCCGCTCTCGTGGCGTGGGCGCCCTCCCCGCGGGGCATGAACGTCGTCCGGCCGGAGTATGCGGCGTTCGTCGGTGCATCCGTCAGCGGCGTGGGAATGCGGTCGTTCGACTCCAACTGGCTGCAGCCGGCGCTGAACATGTACCGCCGCGACTCGGTCGGCCGAGCGCAGGGCGTGGCGCCGCACCCGCGGTTGAAGAAGGATGCCGAACGGCTCTGGACCTTTCTCGACGATTCGCGGTCGCCGGCCAGCCGCGACACGGCGCTCGCAGCGCTGCATGGCGACGCGCTGTACCTGAACCGGCTCATCGCGGTCGCTGTCCTGGTCAACTTTGCCGATGACGACCGGGCGTGGTGGGGACTCGTCGAGGCGCTTCGCGACCCGCACCCTCCCGTGCGCGACCTTGCACTCACGGCGCTCAAGGCGATGCCACCGCGAGCCGTGGACTGGACGCCTGCGCTGCCCGCGCTCCGACTCCTCCTCGGAGGCACCAACCTCCGTGCCTTCGAGCCGCTCGCCGAGGCGCTCGTGCAGACCCGGATCGACCCCGCGCACGCGCCGGCGCTGCTGCGAGGCAACATCCGGTGGGCCCTCGAGCACCTCGGCGCCGACAACCCGGCTTCACCGCACCGGACCGGCGAGTTCCTGAAGCACCTGAACCGCGGCGGCGACGCATCGATGGCTCCGGGCGGATGGGAAGCATGGCTGCGACGGCTATGAAGCCCGGTTCCCTTGGGGCTCACGCCCGCTCGTTCGGGCATTCGCCGGAACGGCAGCCATCCCCGCCTGGAGCTCCGACGCGTGGCGAAGCGCCGTCGAGACGCGCCCGCTGGTGTGCATGGCCGTCAGGTACCGCGTCCTCGTACCGCCGGGGGATTCCGCGCGGGCAGGGACATTCCTTACGACGGTCCAGGCAATCCTGGGCGATTCGCTGCCGCCCGGTACGTACAGGATCGGAATGACTCCAGTCGGAAATGCCCGGCGCGCGGGAGAAGTGCCCGCCGGTCAGGTCGAGCTTCGCGTGCCGCCCCCGTGACGTACCCTGCACCGCGCAGGCCTGGGGAGCCCCGGGCCGCAGGGCCCATGAGATCCGTTCCAGGGTGGGGAGAGGTAGTCCAGGTCGCCCTGCCCGTGACCTTCGCTTCGCCCGTTGGGTCCCACTGACATGCAACACGCCGCAGGTCGGAGCGGTGTCGCTCATCTCGCCGCTCGAGCCAAGCGGGAGTTAGCCGGCGTGAACATCTCGAGAATGTGACGTCGCAATCCCCATGGACCTGACCTACGCCACCTTCTGGGATCGGCTGCGGGCCGGCGTCATCGACATCATCATCTTCCTCCCGATGTTGCCGTTGACCCTCTGGGGGCTCGATGCGGGCCGGACGGAGGCGGCTATCGTCTACACCGCCAACTACGCCGTGTACTTCGTCTACGCCGTCCTCGGTCACGCACTGTTCGGGCAGACGATCGGCAAGCGGATTGCCCGAATCCGGGTTGTGGACACCGGAGGCGCCCGGATCGGTTGGCGCCGCGCGACTCGGCGGAGCGCTGTCGACATCGCGCTCGGGACGCTCTCGATCATTGCCTACATCGCAGTTCTGCAGCAAATCTCCGCTGCCGAGTTCGCGGCGCTCGACTACGCGGCGACTCAGGCCCGATATGACGAAATACGCCCGTGGTGGGCCGCAGGCGCCGAGTATCTGTACTGGGCGTGGCTCGCCAGCGAGATCGTCTCGGTCCTGTTCAACCGGCGCCGCCGGGCCCTGCACGACTTCATTGCGGGAACAGTAGTGGTCCGCGACCCGGGTGCGGCCACGGCACCAGCGTCACCCTCCTTCCGAGGACAGCGGCCGCTGGTCTGGGGGAACGGCGTGGTTGCCGGAACGGCCCTGGCCGCCGCCACGCTGCTGTACCTTGGCGGGATGTACACGAGCGCGGTCGACGACCCAACCGCGCGGACGAGTGTCTTCATCCTGGCCGGTGCGGCGGGCATCCTGTCGCTGACGTTCGGCGCCGCCGCTCGTTCCATGCACCGGGCTTCGCGGCGGCGCTGGCTCATGCAGGCAGTCGCCCTGGTTTCGGCGCTGCTTTTCGTAGTGCCTTTCCTGGCATGACGATGTAATCGTGTAGCGATGACGCCATGATGACGTTGCAGGCAAGCTTGACGTGATGAGGGGCCTTCGCCACGCCGCGCGACTCCCCCATCATGTCCAACCCCATCAAGACCGGCCGCATCCCCGCCAACGGCGTTCGCTACTACTACGAGATTCATGGGCAAGGCGAGCCGCTGCTCCTGCTCCACGGCGGCATGGGCTCCATCGACATGATGGCCCCCGTCCTCGCGACGCTCGCGCAGACCCGCCAGGTGATCGCCGTAGACCTGCACGGGCACGGCCACGGGCGCACCGCGCTCGGCGACCGCGCCCTCAGCCTCGTCGACATCGCCGAGGACATCGACGTCGTCCTGGCCCAGCTCGGCTACGACGCCGTGGACGTCACGGGATACTGATTCGGCGGCGGCGTCGCCTTCCGGCTCGGCGCGCAGCACCCGCAGCGCGTGCGCCGGCTGGTGATCGTCTCGTTCGGGTACGCGAGGGAAGGGTTCCACCCGGAGCTCCTGCCCATGCACGCACACATCGGCGCATCCTCCCCAACCTCACCCACTACGAGATCTTCATGGCACCCGAGCTGGCGACGACCGTGCTGCCCTTTCTCGATGGGCGGGAAGAGGCGCCGGTGTGGAGATAGAGTTCCTATACATAGTAGAGCCGCGTCACGCTCGGCGGGCGAGCCGTCGCGCGCCTCGTGCCCTTCCGATCCACCGACTGCCTCGGGGTGGCGATACAGGTTGAGCTCGTCCCACCCTGCTCCGACGACGGATCGCTGACGCAAACGCCTACTCCTTCGATTCGGCCGGAATCGGCCGGGATCCGTAGGGGCTCCGGCGACGTCCCCGTTACGATCACTCTGCCGCGGCTGGTCCCGCCACCCAAGGATAGCGTGATCGTGAACTGGTGGACCGAGCATGTGTCGAGCCTCGGCGCGCATGAAATGTTTCATGTCGCGAACTCATACCGGGCAGCCGCGGAGATCGCGCGAACGCAACGGGCTACGATAGGGTCGACATGCCACTCGCTGCGAGCGACGCTGGACTCAGTAGGCGCTGCCCTGGTCGCACGTGCACGGATGATCGACGCCGAGTACGATCGCGCCGCACCGGCAAATGACCCCGTCGCTCGAATCGGGACGTCGTCAGCGTCCCGGTGCGACCTGAACGTCTTCCACCAGGGCGACGAAGTAGTGCGGGGGAGGACCCTCGAACCCGAGGCTGCGTAGATCTCCGCCAACGCCGGCGGTGAAGATGTCGCCCTGTGGCGAGCCAGCCGATGGCAGTTCCACGATGTTCACCCGGCCAGGCATGGGCCTCCCGTCAACGTCGAGGACCGCCAGGTTCAAGGCGCGCGCCTGGTCCGACGCCCGTCGCAGCGCTTCCGCCCGATGCGGAGCCCGTGCGAGCTCCATTGCACGCCGCGTGAGCGTTGCCTTGGACACGTGCTCCTCTAGTGGAAAGGCTTCACCGCCGATGCGGCTGAATTCCTCGAGCGTTGTCCAGGTCTGCGCGAAGGCAGGGCCCGGGAGGAGCACCCACCGTCTCCGCGTCCCTGCGGCGATCGCGGCGCCTGTGACACCAACGACGCCGTGGATTGACACGATCGTGAATGGCATTGGCTACCGGACCGAGGATGGATATTGATTGCCTCCAGAATCGCACGGCGCAAGATGCGCTGGCGGCAGTGCCCCGGCACCCGCCGAAGAGCTCGTGCCGCTGGTGACCCGGGTGGAGCAGGGACGATGCCGCAGGTCGGGGCGGCGTCGTTCATCGCGCTGCTCGAGCCAAGCGGGAGCTAGCCTGCGTCAACATCTCGAACCGTTGCGATGGTCCTGCTCATCCAGTCAGCCGCACACAGAGTTGCCTCCGACGGTCCCCCCTTTCTCCGCACCGAGCAGCCATGCGCCTTGGCCTTCTGGTGGTAGTGGCACTCTCCGCGGGCGCTTCCAGCAATCGCCCAGCTGTCGGAGCGAACTCGCCGGCGAGCGGTCAACCGCCGAGGTCATCGGCATCGACGCGCGGCGCGATGTTTCGATCGTCGGCGATGGCGAACGCGGCACGTCGTGGACCTATCAGTTCGTCGGGCAGCGGTTCGTCGTCGCCGAGCGCGCGGCAGGCGACGCGCGTGCAGCGTTTCGCCGCGTGTACGGCGCCACCCTGCATCGCAGCAGGCGCGGGTGCCGGGGCTGTCGCTGGACCGATCGTTGGACTCATCGTGGATGCTGCGAACCGGAATCGCTGATCATGGTTCCGATCTGATGCGTGACTGCGTCTCGCCGTCATCTGGCGCCATGTGTATCGCCCTGGTGCTTGTGGCCGCATCCTGCGCCTCACCGCGGGCGAACCCCGATTCCGTCCGGCTCCGCAACGAGTGTCGCCTCGCCGCTCAGGTGCTGGCGACGGGCAAGCCTGCACCGCACCGTGCGGAGGCGCTCGCCCTGTTGCCGGTCTGCGGTTCGATCGCCATTCCCGCAATGCAGCACCTGTGGAGCCTCGACACCCTCCCGCGACATGAGCTCGACGCGCTGGCATTTGCATCGAAGACCAGTCTGTCGGACGCAGTCTTGCGGACGCTCGTGCAGGTCGCTGAGTCGCACACACGCCCATCCCGTATCCGTGCCACGGCGTTGTCCGTGTTGGTGTCCGTTGCATTTCCCGACCGGGACATCACCCCCGACGAGCTTACGACGGAGCTGCCGGCCGGCAGGAGGCTCATCGTCCCGTATCGCTCGCATCCGTACGGACAGTACGGCCGCCGGGACCTCACCGTCGCACCCGCCGGGGAACTCGCGGCGCTGGTGACCCGGCTCGAGCAGGATCCGAAGCCGGAGATTCGGCGTGCCGCGAGGACGCTTGTTGACGGCGCCCTGGAGCTGAGGCCGGGGAAGTAAGCGCAAGGTGGACCAGCGTTGCAGAACGATGAATCCATAACTGCATAATTGCATGCCACCGCAAGAACGCTTGCGGATGGCCTCGCCCTTTCCAGGCTCCAGCCCGGGTGACGACTACCGCCGCCGCTCGTTCCATGCACCGGGCCTCGCGGCGGCGCTGGCTCATGCAGGCAGTCGCCCTCGCTTCGGCGCTGCTTTTCGTATTGCCCTTCATGGCGTGACGATGTAATCGTGTAGCGATGACGCCATCATGACGGTGCAGGCAAGCTTGACGTGATGATGGGCCCTCGCCTCATGCAGCTGACCCCGACCAGCCTCCCCCATGGTCAAGCTCCCCGATTCCGACGTAGCGGCGACCAGGGAAAGCATGAGCACGGAGGCACACGAGGGAGCACGAAGAGCACGAGGGGCTTCGTCGTGTTCCTTCGTGCTCCTTTGCGTTGACCTGCTTTTCACGCGCAGAAAGGCACGCGCACCAGGGCTCATCTCGAGCCAGAAGAACGCGATCCGGCTCGTACCCGACGCAAAAAGCCCAGGCGCCATAAAGCTCGGCGGCGGCACTGCTGGGGGCCGGTACCAACTGGCTCCCGACGTCCCGCATCCAGGCTGCCAGCCACCTCCCGCCGCGAACAGGACTGCTGGAGGAGTCTCCGCATCCGAGCGTGGCGTCACCTCCTCATCCCCGGGGCTCGGTCGGACCCCAGCGCAGGCTCGCGTCCGGCCGAACGGCCGAGCGATGCGGCCACGGGCTCGCCGAATCGACAGTTGCGGCGCCGGAGCCGCCGTGACGCCAGGGTGAGACGATGCATCCGCTGTGGCGGGATGGGGCCTCCCGGCCGACAGTCCGCAGCGCGGACAGTGGGGAACTGCCGCTTGACTGCGCCTCCGTGCAAGGTTGCCCCTTGTCAAGCGACATCAGGAACTGACCCCCTGACGACATCAGGAATTGACCCCCGGGTTTGCATCCGGCGAGCGCTTCGCGCGAGCTGTGGATGATGTGGACGGAGCGACAGGGGCGCCGGTCGTGCCGAGGAGCCCGGCCCGTCGCTTCTCCCGGAGTCGATAGCTCTCGCCACGGATCGTGAGGACGTGGCTGTGATGCAGGAGCCGGTCGAGGATGGCGGTCGCCACGACCGGATCGCCGAAGACGTCGCCCCACTCGCTCACGGCCCGGTTCGAGGTGAGCAGGATGCTGCCGCGCTCGTACCGGCGACTCACCAGCTGAAAGAGGACGTGCGCGGCATCGGGTTCGACGGGGAGGTAGCCCAGCTCGTCGATGATGAGGAGCTTGGGCTTGGTGAAGTGGAGCAGCCGCTCCTCGAGCCGTCCGTCGGTGTGCGCCTTCACGAGCTGGGCGATGAGCGTCGTCGCCGTCGTGAAGAGGACGGTGTAGCCGGCCGTGATGACCGCGCGGCCGATGCCCACGGCGAGGTGCGTCTTGCCGACCCCGGGCGGGCCGAGGAGGAGCACGGCTTCGCCGTTGGCGACGAAGCGACCGGTGGCGAGCTCGCGGATCTGCTGCTTGTCCACGGCCGGCTGCGCGGCGAAATCATAGCCGGTGAGGTCACGCACCATCGAGAAGCGCGCGAGCCCGAGCGCCATCTCGATCCGCCGCTCGTC
>JACDHQ010000624.1 GCA_013820975.1 Gemmatimonadaceae bacterium | reverse complement strand
GAGCTCGAGGATGTCGAGGCCGCGCGCCATCTCCGAGGAGTACACGTATCCATTCCAGTAGTATGCGCCCCACGAACCGGCGATCGTGCCGCGCGGGCGAGCCGTATCACCCTCGACCGGCGGCGCATCGACCGGGCCGCGGTCGAAGAACGCGATCTCGTAGGGCCGGTCGGGATCGGTGAAGTCGATGACGTTGACCCCTCCCTGGTACCAGCCCTGCACCATGATGTCGCGGCCCGGCACCGGCACGAGGCCGCCGTTGTGCGACACGCAGTTCTCCTGCGCGGTCTGCGCCGTGGGGATCTTGAAGTAGGCGTGCTGCCGGAAGCGGCGGTCGGCGCCGATCACGAGCGTCGTGTTGCCGCCCATCTCGAGCGGGTGCGTCGCCTGGCAGTTGGGCGAGGTGCCGCCCCCCCACTCGTCGGTGAAGACGACGCGCGACCCGTCGTTGCTGAACACCGCGGTGTGCCAGAGCGAGAAGTTCGTGTCGGCCACGGCGTCGAGCCGCACCGGGCGGAGCGGATCGGAGATGTCCACCAGCAGCCCGTGGCTTCCGCAGGCGCCCGCGAGGAGGTTCATCGCCGGGTACGCGCTCACGTCGTGGCAGTTGCGCGGCCCGTACGAGGCCATGAGCGCCATCGCGGCGCTGTCGGCCCCTGGCGTCGCGCGGGTGCGCCGCACGCCGCCGCCTCGAACCGGCGCCGTGGTGAGCCCCGTGAAGATGCGGGCGCCCGTCACCACCTCGGCATCCTGCGGCCGCGCGAGCGGCACCCGGATGACATCGAGGCGATAGAGCGAATTCGACTCGTCCGCGGGATCGGTGCCGTTGTTGCAGCCGGCCACCTCTGCCGCCGGGCGGGCGCCCTGGCTGCCGGAGACATACAGGTAGACGACCCCTGCATCCTTCGGATCAGGAATCAGCGTGTGGGTGTGCGATCCCTTGCACGTCTGCACGTTCTTCACGAGCTGCGGGGCGCGCGGATTGGACACGTCGTAGATGCGGACCCCCGCCATGTGATCCGCAGGATCGGCCACCCCGCCCTTCGCGCAATCGTTGCGGTTTCCTGCCCCCTCGGCGGAGAGAAAGAGCAGGTTCCCGTAGATCGTCGGGTCGCCCTGCGACGTGATGCACGAGACGACCGAGACGAGCTGCGGCCGCGCCGGGTTGCTCACGTCCCAGATGGAGAACCCGGCGAAGTTGCCCTGGTAGACATGATTGCCGCCGAACGCGAGATCGGAGTTCACGAAGGTGAGCCCGCGCATCGAGTCGAGCGCCGCCGCCTTTGGCGTCGCCGAGACGAGCCGCATCCCCGAGACTGCGACGCCCGCGTCGTGGAGGCCGGGCTTCA
This sequence comes from Gemmatimonadaceae bacterium, assembly GCA_013820975.1. Lineage (GTDB taxonomy): Bacteria > Gemmatimonadota > Gemmatimonadetes > Gemmatimonadales > Gemmatimonadaceae > JACDHQ01. The sequence goes on along the minus strand of JACDHQ010000624.1, from coordinate 884 downwards.
GCCCGTCGCGCGGGTCGTTCCCCGGCGGATAGGTCTGGGCGGCGGCGGGCGCGGCGAGGAGCGCAAGCGCGAGGCACAGCGCGAGTGAGGACGACGGGCGGGCGCAGGGCATGGGTCGCGAGTTGAAGTGGCCTGGTGAAGCAGCGAGTGTCGGGCTCAATCGAACTGCAGCATCTGTTGCATCAACCCGATCTCGGCGACCTGCGTCGCCTCGATCTCGTTGGCGAGGACGTTGACGTCGACGTCCTGCGCCGCGCGCGGCGTCGCCAGCAGCTCCTTCACCATCGCCAGCGCCCCCTCGTGGTGGCGGATCATGAGCTCGAGGAAGAGGCGGTCGAACGGCTCCCCGCGTGCCGCCTCGAGCCGCGCGAGCTCGTCGCTGGTGAGCATGCCGGCCATCGTCATCGTCCGCCACGATGACGTGTCGGGTGCGAACTGCCGGTGCGCGCGAAGCCAGTCCTGCATCAACGCGATCTCGCCGGCCTGGGAGAGGTCGATCTTCTGCGCGAGCCGCACGAGGCGTGGCGACGCTTCCCGCGCGGCGGCCATGCGCGACATGTGAATCGCCTGCGCATGGTGTGCGATCATGCCCTGCATGAAGCGGACGTCGGCTGCAGTGTACAAAGCGCCATCGGGGATGGTCACGGGTGGCAGCGCGGCAGCGTGGTGATGCGCGTGCGCGGGCTGCTCCTTCGTGACGGGCACCGTCGCCTGAGCGTGGAGCGCACCGGCGCCGAGCGTGATGCAGAGCAGCTGGGCGGCAAGGCCGCGAGGGCTGGTGAGAGGCATGAATCCGGTGACGGCAGGTGAGTCCGGCTGGGGGAGCCTACATGCAGGAACGGCGCTCCGCCAGCCGCCGGGCCCTCACCCCGCCTGCATCAGCG
>JACDHQ010000623.1:573-2244 GCA_013820975.1 Gemmatimonadaceae bacterium | reverse complement strand
CGCGAGCAGCACGCGCGTGAGCACGGCGCTGGGGGCGCTGGTGGTCACGTCGGTGGCGCTGCACAAGATCCCCGAGGGGCTGGCGATCTCGAGCCTCTTCCTCGCCGCCGGCGCGAGCCGTCGGCGCGCCCTTGCCGCCGCTGGCGCCCTCGGTGCGGCGACGATGCTCGGCGTCATCGTCACCGACCACGTGCAGCCGCTCGCCACGCACGGGCTGGCACTGTCCGCCGGCGTGACGATCTATGTCGGCGCGTCGAATCTCGTCCCCGAGTTCCAGTCGAAGCCGGGGTGGCGCAACCCGCTCTTCTTCTTCGCGGGATGCGCCGTGTACGCCGTGGCCCGCGCGCTCGTTGGCGGGCACTGACGGCGATGCCGCCGCGCCGTCGCGGGGATCCGGACGCCGGCGGCGACTCGCTGTTCGCTGACCCGCGCGCACAGCCGCTCGCGGCACGGATGCGGCCCCGCGCGCTCGACGAGTTCGTCGGGCAGGAGCACCTCCTTGCGCCGGGGCGCCCGCTTCGCGAGCAGGTGGAGCGCGGCACCGTCAGCTCGATGGTGCTCTGGGGGCCGCCCGGCACCGGCAAGACGACGCTTGCCCGCCTCGTCGCGCGCTACACCGACCGCGAGTTCGTCCCGTTCTCGGCGGTCACCGAGGGGGTGCCGCGCGTCCGCGAGATCGTCGCCGAGGCGGAGAAGCGGCGGCAGCTCGGTCGCGGGACGATCCTGTTCGCCGACGAGATCCATCGCTTCAACAAGGCGCAGCAGGACGCCTTGCTGCCGCAGGTCGAGGCGGGGACGATCACGCTCATCGGCGCAACGACCGAGAATCCGTCGTTCGAGATCATAGGAGCGCTGCTGTCGCGCGTGCGCGTGTTCGTGCTGCAGGCGCTCGATGCGCCCGCCTTGCGAGTGGTGATCGCGCGCGCGCTCGCGGACGCCGAGCGCGGGCTGGGCCAGCTCGGCCTCGACGTCGACGATGCGGCGATCGCACTGCTGGCCGACGAAGCCGACGGCGACGCGCGGCGCGCGCTGACGGTCCTGGAGGCGGCTGCCGCGCACGTCGGCGCGGGCGGGAAAGTCACCGGCGACGTGATGCGTGAGGCGATGCAGCTGCGGTTCGCGCGCTTCGACAAGGGGGGCGAGGAGACCTACAACATCCTCAGCGCGTACCACAAGAGCCTGCGGGGGAGCGATCCGCAGGGCGCGCTGTACTGGATGGCGCGAATGATCGAAGGGGGGATGGATCCGATGACGATCTTTCGCCGGTCGCTGGCGATGGCGGCGGAGGACATCGGGCTTGCCGACCCTGAGGCGCTGAAGCTCGCCGTGGCCGCACGCGACGCGTATCACACGCTGGGGCCGCCCGAGGGGTACCTGCCCCTCGCCCAGATGGTGATCTACCTCGCCACCGCGCCCAAGTCGAACTCGGCCAAGCGGGCCCTCGACGCGGCGCTCGAGGCCGCCCGCCGGTCCCCTGGGGAGGGGGTGCCAATGCACATCCGGAACGCACCCACCGCGCTCATGAAGGAACTGGGATACCAGCAAGGGTACCAGTACGCGCATGACGTCCCGGAGGCATACATCCCGCAGGAGTACCTCCCGGATCGACTACGCGGCTCGGCCTTCTATGAACCCGGGGCATTCGGATTCGAGAAGGAGATCGCCAAACGC
>JACDHQ010000623.1:0-563 GCA_013820975.1 Gemmatimonadaceae bacterium | reverse complement strand
GGACCTGCGGCGTCGCCTTGGCGGCGCCGGGGAGCCCACGGGCGAGTCCGCGGATGGCGGAGCAGGACAAGACCGGAGGACCGATGCGTAAAGCTCTGTTGGTGACGGCGATGGTGGCGGCGGGGGTTGTAGGGACGGGGTGCGCGTCGCTGATGCGGCAGGCATTCGTGGAGCCGGTGGTGACGCTGCAGAATGTGCGGCTGAACGGCCTGGGGCTGCAGGGCGGCAACTTCGACGTGATGCTCAACGTGTACAACCCGAACGGCTACCGCCTCGATGCGACACAGCTGAACTACCGGCTGCTGATCGGCGACAACGTGCACGTCGCGAACGGGACGCTCACCGACCGGCTCACGCTGCAGCAGGGCGACTCCACCCTCGTCTCGATCCCCGTGTCGTTCACCTTCGCCGGGATCGGCGAGGCCGGACGCCAGCTGCTCAACACCGGCGCAGTGAATTATCGTGTGACCGGCGACGTGAGCGTGGGCACACCCGTTGGGAATTTCACCGTCCCGTACAGCAACACCGGGCGCTTCTCGGCGCTGGGGGGAACGCGTTAACGC
>JACDHQ010000622.1 GCA_013820975.1 Gemmatimonadaceae bacterium | reverse complement strand
CAGGCCGGTGAGGTCATCTTCGACAAGCGCATCTCTAGTGAAGTCGTCTCCATCCTCGAAAGGGAGGTAGTCCGGTGAAACCACTCACGCTCGCTCTCACGCTCGCCGTAATGCTGCTGGGTCTCGCGCTCGCCCAAGGTCCTCGTGAAGAGACCGTGGTCGTCGCGGTCAACATCGATTCGAGCTCCATGAATCCATGGCTCAGCACGACAATCACCGACAAGAACGTCGTGACGCACATCTACGACACGCTCCTGCTGCGTGACGAGGCCATGACGATCCAGCCTCACGTGGCGGCGTCGTACGAACCCATCGACGACCTGACATGGGAGTTCGTTCTGCGCGACGACGTCTACTTCACGAACGGTGAGCAGCTGACCGCACACTCAGTCGCGTTCACCGTCGAGCACTTCCGCGACCCTTCACTCAACGCTCCGTCGATCGCGCAATTCGCTCTGATCGACCGCGTCGAAGTCGTGGACGATCTGACGCTGCGCATCGTGACAACCGCCCCCTTCCCGGCGCTGCCGGCGATCATGACGGAGTTCTGGATCATTCCCGAAGGTCACACCACCGCAGTTGGTGGCCAAGGCCTCTCGACGAATCCTGTGGGATCGGGGCCCTACATGCTCGCCGAATGGGCACGTGACGAGCGTGTCGTGCTCGAAGCGAACCCCGACCACTGGAACGGCACACCGCCGATCCGATTCGCCGAGTTCCGCGTCGTCCCGGATCAGAACACTCGGATCGCACAGGCACAGACCGGCGAAGCCGATATCGTTGCGCAGGTCCCGACTGAAGCGCTGGAACTGCTTGAACGCAGTGGCCGCGTCCGCATCGCCGAAGCGCCGGGCCCCCGCGCTTACTTCATGACGCTCAACACGCGCCACGACACTCCCTTGCGCGACCAGCGCGTTCGCCAGGCGATCAACTACGCCATCGACGTCGAGGAGATCATCGAGTTCATCTTCGACGGGCGTGGCAACACCCTCGCCACGCTGCTGACGCCAGAGCAATTCGGATACGACGCTTCGATCGAGCCGTACGGCTACGACCCGGAGCGCGCTCGCGAGCTCCTCGCAGAGGCCGGCTACGCCGACGGCTTCTCGATCGTTATGCAGGGGCCGACGTCGCGGTACCCGAAGGACGTGGAAGTGTCCCAGACGATCGCCGCGCAGCTCGGCAGGGTCGGTATCGACGTCGACCTCTCCATCATCGAGTGGGGTACGTACATCGGCCAATTCCGCGCCGAGGACGGCCCGCCGATGTTCCTCCTCGGCTGGAGCATTCCGACGTTCGACCCCGATTCGATACTCACGCCCCTGCTCACCACCGGCAACACCTACGATCGCTTCGACGACCCCGATCTCCAAGCGCTCATCGCACAGGCGCGCAGCACCGTCGACGCCGACGATCGGGCCGAGGTCTACTCCGATGTCCAAGCCCTGATGCTCGATCTCGCGCCGATGGTCTACCTCTACCAGCTCAACGAGCTGTACGTGATCAGCAACCGCATCGATTGGCAACCCCGTGCCGACGAACGCCTCTACATGTGGACAGCGTCGCTCGAGTAGCAGCCTGTCATGCTGCGGTTCCTCCTGGGTCGGCTCGTGCAAGCGATTCCGACGCTGCTCGGTACCTCCGTCGTGGTGTTCATGCTCGTGCACCTGACAGGAGATCCGGCACTGCTGATGCTGTCGCCCGACACGCCGGCGGCACAGGTCGAGGAGTTCCGACAGCGACTCGGGTTCGACGATCCCTTGCCCGTTCAATACGGGAGGTTCCTAGCCGGCATCGTTACCGGCAACCTCGGTGATTCCTTCCGCTTTCGCGCCCCCGCCCTCGATCTCGTGCTGCAGCGTCTCCCCGCGACGCTGCAGCTCGCCGGTCTCTCCATCCTCTTCGCCAGCCTCATCGGGATTCCCATGGGTGTGCTGTCGGCGATGTCGCGGGGGACCTGGATCGATACCCTCGCACGAGGCGCCTTCTTCCTCGGCCAGGGGATCCCGCCGTTCTGGCTCGGGTTAGTCCTGATGGTCGTCTTCTCGATCAACCTCGGCATCCTGCCCTCTAGTGGCCGCGGGACCGTGGCGCACCTCGTGATGCCCGTTGCGACGCTCACCGTCTATCTGACTGCGTCCCTGGCCAGATTGACGCGCGGCGGAATGATCCAGTCGCTCAAGGAAGACTTCGTCCGGACGGCGCGCGCCAAGGGACTGGCGCCTCGGACCGTTCTCTTCAAGCA
>JACDHQ010000621.1 GCA_013820975.1 Gemmatimonadaceae bacterium | reverse complement strand
TCCGGGAGGCGGTCGCGATCAAGCGGTATGCCGACGAGATTCTGCTCCACGGTGTGGGGATCACCGGAAACCTTGACCCCGTGCCCGTCCTGAACGAGACCGCAGCGCTGTCGGCGCGGGTCCAGGGCGACGCCGTGGCGTACCTGACGGCGCTCCGCCGGATGGTCTAGAGCACTGGAGCACACATGCCCGCCGTCGCGATCGTCACGCTGGTTCTGGTCGGACTCCTCGTCGCTGCGCTCGCTTTCTACCTGGCCTGGGTGGTCGTGTTGCTGCGCGCCATCCACGACACGCTCGGCAAGGTGACGTTCGGTGTGCGTGCGATCGCGCATCGGGCGGCGCCGTTGGGTTCGGTCATCGGAGAGATCAACGGACACCTCATCCCGGTCGCCGACGCCTTGGAGGACCTCGCCGCGTCGCTGGACCGCCCGGCGACGAAGGCGTCTTAGGAAGGCGACGACATGGCGCTGGAGTTCCACTGCTCCGATGTCGGGGTGGTCTGTTCGAGGGTCACCAAGGCCGACAGCTCCGAAGAGCTGCTGGTCAAGGTCGCCGAGCACGCCAAGTCCAAGCACGGGGTGGAGCTCAACGCCACGCTCGTCGACTACGCCGCCAGCCGCGTGCGTCAGTCGGGCGGCGGCTCCGACTCGTCGGCATGACCGTGAGCGACCTCGATGCGCTGCTGACGCGGCTCGAGGCCAACCTCGCCGCCGTCGAGGAGCTCGACGAGCCCGTGCGCGAGCTCGTGTTCGAGCTGCTCGACGGGATCGACGCGGTGCATCGCGGGGCGCTGCGTGCGCTCGGGGAGGCGGTGGGAGCCCAGACCATCGACCGGGTGCGCGCCGCGCACCCCGCGATCGCGTGGCTGCTGGAGGCTTACGCGGTCGGTGTCGACGAGGTCAGCGCTGCCGATGCTGCGCTGGAGCAGGTGCGGCCCTATATCTCCTCGCACGGTGGGCGCGTGGACGTGCTGGGCGCCGAGGCGGGCGTCGTGCGCCTGCGGATGTCCGGGGCCTGCTCGGGTTGCACCGCCTCGGCCGCAACGCTCACGGAGGGCATCGAGGAGGCGCTGCGGGAGCATTACCCGGGGTTCGTCGCGATCGACGTCGAACCCGACGACGCCCCGGCGCATCCGCCGCCGCCGACAACGGCGCTGGTGCAGATCGGGCCGCGGCCGGCCGGCCTGTAGAAGGCGCGTCAGTGCCAGTCCACACCGAGCGCGGCGACGGTTGCGTGCACCTCGGCGATCGCGGCGTCCACCGCCGCCGCGGCGGGCTCGGACAACCCCTCGCCGTAACGCTGTGCGTCCAGCGGCTGGCAGCCGACGACGACCGTCACGGGGGGCAGGACGCCGAGCCCTCGCGCGAGGGTGAACGCGCGGTCGGGTGTCGCGTAGTGCATGTCGGCGAGGGCGTCGCGTCGTTGGTCGATCGGCAGGGCGGCGACATCGGCGACCTCGGGATCGATGACGACGACGGTGCCGGGTGGCCGCCCCACGTCGACGGCGTCGACGACGACAAGCGCGTCGACGGGATCCAGCAGCTCTTGCACGAGGTGGATCCCGCCGATCCCGATCTCGAGGACGCGCACGCTGGAAGGAACGCCGCTCTCGACGAGGCGCTGCGCCACCACGATCCCGAAGCCGTCGTCGCCGCGCAGCACGTTTCCGAAGCACGCGACGAGGATCTGCACCCGCGCAGGATATGGGGCGCCGGGTGAACCTCGATGACGCCGTTGCTGCCCTGCAGGAGCGGCTGCGCCGGTACCGGCCTGACCGGTACCCCGTCCAGCACGCAACCGCCCAGTTCCACCTGGGGCAGGCGCTCCTGCAGGCGGGTCGCTCGCGCGACGCCCTGGCGGCACTGCGGACGTCGACCGCGCTGTTTGACCCGCGGATGCTGCCCGTCGAGCACGCCAAGGCGCAGAACCTGCTCGGCGCAGCGCTGCGCGGCGAAGGCGACGTCAAGGCCGCCCGAGCAGCGTTCGCGCGGGCCGCCGACGTGTTCGCCGAGCACGGCCTGGACGCCGAACGGGCGGCGGCGGTGTTCAACCTCGGACTCGTGGCGGTCGACGCCGGGAACCCCGCCGCTGCCGCCGAGCTGTTCGCCGAAGCCGGGCAGCGGTTCGCCGCCACCGGCGCGCGCGCCCAGACCGCTGCCGCAAGCCTGCAGCTGGGCAGCGCCCTGCTCGCCGCAGGGGAGCCCGAGCGGGCCTGCGAGGCGCTGCAGCGCGCTGCTGACCTCGCC
>JACDHQ010000620.1 GCA_013820975.1 Gemmatimonadaceae bacterium | reverse complement strand
CCCCGGGTATTGAAACCCCGTTCCCCGCCCCCTGTTTCCCACCCCTGCTTCCGCCTCGCTCGACCGCTGCCGCTTCGGGCAGCGCCGAGGAACTACTGAACTACTGGTACTGGATGTACAGCGGCGCGGGCACCAGCTGCACGAGCTCCTTCGCCGTCAGCACCTTGTCGCCCTTCTTGGTGTCGTTGCCGTAGAACAGCTTGAAGCCGGTGTACTGCACGGGCTCCTTGAGGATGTAGTCCTTGTAGGAGTCGTACTTGAGCCACGGGCCGCCCCAGCCGTCCATGTGCATCACGATCTGCACGTTGGGGTCGAGCCGGATGTTCGTGTAGTTCGTCACCATCAGGCGCGTGAACCGGTGCACGACCAGGATCTTGGGCGGCAGGTTCTTCTCACGCACGAGCTTCGCGAGCTCGCCGGTCACGTAGTTGATGTCGGCCGCATCCACGGTGCCGATCTTCGCGCCGGGGCGGACACCGGCCTTCGCGCGCTGCATGTTGAATTCGGGATCGATGCCGAGGTGAATGTCGGGCTTCTCGAGCCACTTCATGAGCCGGGGAAGCTCTTCCTGGTACGTGCTCTGTCCGGTCTGGATATCGAGGAACAGGATCGCGTTGCGGCTCTTCGCCCAGTCGTACACCCGCTGGATCATTTCGTCGGTCTCGCGGCGGCGCCACTTCCCGTCCTTGCCCGCATCGCCCTGGGCAATGACCGTGACGAGGTGGAGCGCCGGCTGCACCGGATGCGCCGGATCGGCCGCGTTCCACTGCGCGACCTCGCGATCGAGGCGACGGAGCATGTCCTGAGGCTCGAACTCGCCGAGCGCACCCATCTTCTTGGAGTGGGGATTGCCGTAGTACGCGATGATGCGCTTCTGCGGCAGGATGGCACCGGCCTTCGGGGTCGGTCCCTTGACCGGCCAGCCCGGCGCCGAGCGCCCGTAGCGCACGGCACGGGCGAGCGAGATGGAGTCCCGCGCCGAGCGCCCGGCGGGAACCGCGACGTGCACGGCTGCGGTGTCTGCGCGGAGCGCCTCGACGGAGGCATCGTACTGCTCGACGATCGCCGCAAGCGACGGCTGCGCGGCAGGAGCCGGCGCCTCGGCGCTGGTCGTATCGGCGGCGCTCGAGTTGACCAGCGGCACCTTTTCCCCGTCCTTGCACGCACCGAGCGCGAGTACGGCGGTGATGGCGAGCGGGACGGTCAAGCGTGGGGAGAGTCTCATGGGGCTTGTCGGCTGAGGCTATGGAAGCAAGGTGCTGTTTTCGCGTGTAACCCCTTGTTTGCAAGAGGTGTGACACCCGCGAGCATTTGTTACATGATCACTACAGCGGCGGAGTGCGGGTGTTCCGAACGCCGCGCCTGCTCGCGGCATCCCCCATGCACTGTAAAGGCCGTGTCGTACCACTACAGCCGCGTTCGTCATGCGGCCGCACTATCACTCCTGGAGAATCGTCCAATGCTTCATACTCGCAAGATCGCTCTCATCGCCGTCGCTGGTGCGTTCGGCCTCGGCGCAACCGGCTGCGCAACCGCCTCGAGCCGTGACCAGGGTGCTGCCGTGGGTGCAGGTGTCGGTGGCGCCATCGGCGCCGTCGTCGGCAACCAGACCGGATCGACGACCCGCGGAGCGATCATCGGCGCCGTGGTCGGCGGCGCGGCCGGTGCCATCATCGGCCACCAGATGGACCAGCAGGCGAAGAAGATCGACGACAGCGTCGAGGGCGCGACGGTCGAGCGCGTTGGAGAAGGGATCGCCGTCGTCTTTGCGTCGGGGCTCCTTTACGACTTCGACTCCTCCGTGATCAAGCCGACCGCCGCGGCGAACCTGCGCTCGCTGGCGAACAGCCTCAAGGAGTACCCGAACACCGAAGTGATGATCGTGGGGCACACCGATTCGCAGGGCGACTACGACTACAACCAGCGCCTCTCGGAGCGTCGTGCCACGGCGGCCGCCGACTATCTGGTGGCGCAGGGAATCCCCCGCGCGCGCATCCGGGCGAGTGGCCGCGGTGAGACCGAGCCGGTCGTCACGAACGACACCGACGCCGGCCGCGCGCAGAACCGCCGCATCGAAGTGGCGATCTTCGCCGATGACGCACTCAAGGCGCGGGCACGGGCGCAGGCGGGAGTGGAGTAAACAGCTATCAGCTATCGGCTATCGGCTATCAGCTGATAGGGAATGCGCCGGTCCGCTTCGCGGGCCGGCGCTTTTCCGTGTTGCGGGCGTACGTGGTGATCGAAAGCCG
>JACDHQ010000095.1 GCA_013820975.1 Gemmatimonadaceae bacterium | reverse complement strand
GCGCAGCGACGCCGTGTCCGGCGTGATGCCGGGGATCGGCGATGGCATAAGCGTCGCCTGGCTCACCGGCATCTGTGCGATCGGCGGCGCCTGCCCCGGGGCGGTCATCCCTGCCCCGGCCGGCACGGCCGCGACAGCCGGCGCCGTGCCCACCGCCGGCGCCAGCTGGTTCTGCGCCCAGCTCTCGAAGTCCTCGGGCGTCACGGTGTACGCGCGGAACTTCATGTTCGCATGGCTCGCCCCGCAGTACTCGTTACAGGTGCCGTTCCACGCCCCCACGCCTGCCGAGTCGGGGGTGAACCACAGGTAGTTGGTGTGGTTCGAGATCAGGTCACGCTTTCCCGCCAGTGGCGCAATCCAGAACGAGTGCAGCACGTCGGCCGTGCGCAGCGTGAAGTTCACCGTCCGGCCAAGCGGCAGGTACAGCTCGTTCGCCGTCACCAGCGTGTCGACGCGACCGCTGCCCCCCACCGTTGTGTACTCGGGGTAGCGGAACTCCCACCACCACTGCCGGCCGATCACCTCGACCTGGAGCGCCCCCGGCTTGACCTTCGCCTGCGTCTTGAAAATCACCTGCACCGTGGGCACGGCGATGAAGACGAGGATGATCGCCGGGATCACGGTCCACAGGATCTCGAGCGTCGTGTTGCCGTGCACCTGCTCCGGCTGCCCCTGACCAGGACGCTGGCGGTAGCGCCAGATCGTGTAGATCAGCAGCACCTCGACGAACACGAACACTGCCACGCCGACGATGATCAGAACGTCGAAGAGAAAGCCGACGTCCCGGTTCCAGTCCGTGAAGTTCGTGAAGATCGAGTTCGGGTGGCTCGGGCCATAACAGCCGGCGAGCCCCAGCAGGGAGAACACGGCCGTCAGCGCAGCCACGAGGGGCCGGCGCGGGCGGAGAGGCACAGGCATGCGTGAACCTTCTTCCCGGTGGGTCAGCACAACAGGAGGACGCGCGCGGCCCGCAGGCGTCGCGCGTCTGGGAAAGCACCGGGAACCTACGGGGGGCACAGGGTGAAATCAACTCGCGCTGCGGCTATTCCGGGGCGAGCTCCACTTCCTTCGTGTGCTGCTCGCGCACCTTGCGCTCGGCGATCTCGAGCGCCGTACGCAGCTGCGCCACCCCCTCCCGGAGCGAGCGGACCCGCGTGTTGTCGCTTCCACCGCGCCCCATCACCAGGATCAGGGCGGTGACCTGGTCGCCCACCAGCCCGAACTGCGCCTTGAGCAGGCCGACCATCGGCTCGAGCCCGCGCCGGATCTGCATCAGCAGGTGCGCCGTCGGAGTCCGCTGCTTCACCCCCAGCGCATAGTGCTCCACCATGCCATGCACGCGCTGAAGCATGCCCGTCGCTTCCTCGAGCGTGTTGACCTTCGCCTGGCCAGCGCCATCCAGTCCGCCACCCGCCATCTCAACGCCCCCCGGTCATCGTCTCCGGGTTCAGCACCCGGTCCAGCTCCTCGCGCGTCATCAGGTCGTCCTCGAGCACCAGCTCGTACACCCCGCGCCCGCTCTCCAGCGCGCGCTTCGCGATCTCGGTCGCCTTGTCGTAGCCGAGCACCGGCACCAGTGCCGTCACGATGCCGATCGAGTGCTCCACGAACCACCGCATGCGCTCGGGGTTCGCCGTGATCCCCTCCACGCAGCGCTCGCGCAGCACCCGGCAGCTGTTGCGGAGCGAGGTGATGCTGCGCAACAGCTTCGCGGCGATTACCGGCTCGAACACGTTCAGCTGCAGCTGCCCCGCCTCCGCGGCCATCGTCACCGTCACGTCGGCGCCGATGACGTCGAAGCAGACCTGGTTCACCACCTCGGGAATCACCGGGTTCACCTTCCCCGGCATGATCGACGAGCCGGGCTGCATCGGTGGGAGGTTGATCTCCCCCAGACCGGTGCGCGGCCCCGACGACAGCAGTCGCAGGTCGTTGCAGATCTTCGAGAGCTTCACCGCGCACCGCTTCAGCACCCCCGAGAGCTGCACGAACGCGCCGGTGTCAGCCGTCGCCTCGATGAGGTCGGGCGCCGTCACCAGCGCCAGCCCCGTGATCCGCGACAGGTGCGCGCAGACGGCCTCCGGGTACCCCGGCGGCGCGTTGATCCGCGTGCCGATCGCCGTCGCGCCCATGTTGATCTCGCGGATGAGCGCCTGGGCCTCGCCGAGCCGCTCGACGTCCTCCAGCATCGTGTGTCCGAACGCCGTGAACTCCTGTCCCAGCGTCATCGGCACCGCGTCCTGCAGCTGCGTGCGCCCCATCTTCAGGTGCGGCGCGAACTCGACCCCCTTGTGGAGGAACGCCGCGGCCAGGTCCTTCATCGCCGTCCGCAGCTCCTCGATCGACGCGTGCAGGGCCAGCTTCACCCCGGTGGGATAGACGTCGTTCGTGGACTGGCTGAGGTTGACGTGATTGTTCGGGTGGCAGTACTGGTACTCGCCGCGCCGGTGGCCGAGGATCTCCAGCGCCCGGTTCGCGATCACCTCGTTGGCGTTCATGTTCGTCGAGGTCCCCGCGCCCCCCTGAAACACGTCCACCATGAAGTGCTCGTGATACCGGCCGGAGCGCACCTCGCGCGCCGCCCGGCAGACCGCATCGGCGATGTCAGGGGTCAGCAGCCCGAGCTCCTCGTTGGTGAGCGCCGCCGCCTCCTTCACCGCCGCCATCGCGCTCACGAGCTCGGGAAACTCGCGGATCGGGATGCCGGTGATCGCGAAGTTCTCGATCGCGCGCAGCGTCTGCACGCCATACATGGCCTCCGATGGCACGTCCCGCTCGCCGAGCAGGTCTTGCTCGCGCCGCGTCGTGCCCCCGCCGAACCCCAGCGCGCGCCCGCGCCCCACCAGCGTCGCATCGGTCGCCTTGAGGCGCTGCGAGATTGCACGCGCCGAGCGCGCCACCAGCCCCGCGTAGAGCGTCGGGCGCTCGCGAATGATCTCCTTGATCGCATCGCGGTCGAGCACGAGCGTGTGGGTGTCCTCCATGGCGGTGCCCGTCGTCCCATGAATGGTCTCGTCGAGCAACAGCCCCTCCCCGATCGCCTCGCCGCCGGCGAGCGTCGCGAGGCGCACCGCCGCGCCAGTCGAGCCGCCCGCGCCCCCGCTCTTCTCGATCGCGACGCTCCCCGACACGATCAGGTAGAGTCGCTGCCGCTCGGCCCCCTCCACGAACAGGGTCTCGCCCTTCGTGAAGGCCATCGGCACCACGCGTGACCCGAGGGCGTGATAATCGGTGTCGGTGAGTCCGTCGAGAAACGGGATCGCGCGCAGCTGGGCGCGCTGGGCGGGGTTCGAGGTCGGGGCGGTCATGGACGGGAAGCTAGGCGGTTCCGCGGCGCGATGGCATGGCGTCTTGCGGCCCGGCGCGGCGGCTCGCGGCCGACCCGGACTCGGGCCTCAGGCCGGTCCCGGAGCTGTCGCGCAGGCGGAAGTGACTGACCACATCGGCGAGGCGGGCCGCCGCGCCGGTGAGGTGCGCGGCCGCGGCCGCGACTTCCTCGGTTGCCGCACTCTGCTGCTGGCTCGAGGCCGCGACCTCCTCCATCGCTGAGGCGAATGTGTCGGTGCCGATGGAGAGGGCCCCAAGCTGGGTCGTGATCTCCTGGGTCAGCTGGTGTGCTGCGCCGGCGGAAGCTTCCATCGTCCCCGCCCACGCATCAAGCTCCCCGACGCTCGCTTCGATCTGTGCGAAGGACCGTGCTCCCGTTGCCGTCACGGCGCTCACCTGACGCACGGTCTCCTCGGTCCGCCGGGTCCATTGCCGCGTCGCCTCGATCTGCGTCAGCACCGTCCCGACGACCTGCTCCGTCCGCTCGGCGGCGTCGGAGCTCATCGCCGCAAGCCGCCGAACCTCATTGGCGACCACCGCGAACCCCTCCCCCTCGTCCCCAGCGCGGGCTGCCTCCATCGCCGCGTTGAGGGCGAGCAGCTTCGACTGGCGGGCGAGCTTGCGCACGAGGGTGACGAAGGTACGAACCTCCTCGGACGCTGTCGCCAGCGACTCCGCCGCTGCCATCCCCTCGGCCGCCTCGGCCGAGAGCGCCTCGAGGGCAGAGGAGCTCTCATCGAGCCGTGCCCGGTTTTCAAGCGAGAGCGTCCGCAGCTGGCGATTGCGCTCGGCCGCCTCGTGAGCGCCCGTGTCGAGCTCGGCTGCGACCCGTGACAGCCGGTCGGATGCCAGCGTGATCGCCTGGATCCCGGCCGCCATGCTCAGCGACTGCTCGCTGAGCTCACCCGCGGTGTTCGCCATCTCGCCTGCGCCTGCGGCCAGCTCCTCGGCCGCGGCCGAGATCTCCTCGGCAAGCCGGGTCGTGTCGTGCGAAGACGAGCCGAGTGCCGTCGCCAGGCGTCGCAACTCGGAGAGCATGCCGATCGTCGCGCGCGACATCCGGCCGACGTCGTCGATCCCCCCTTCGCGGACCTCGGCCGAGAGGTCGCCGCTTGCGACCGACTCCGCGGCGAGCGCCAGCTCCCGCGCCGGCGTGGCGACCCATCGGTTCACGAGCCGCTCCGCCACGACCATGCCCCCCACGGTCGCGGCGATGACGACGGCGAGCCCCGTCCAGAGCACCATATTCCCGAGCGACTCGGCCCGCGCGGCCATCGCCGGATCGGGCTCGCGCGTGAGGTAGAAGTCCAGCAGGGCATGTGCGCCCAGTGCCCAGACGACGCTCAGCATGATGGTCGCGACGGCCGCGAAGACCAGAACCTTCCGGTGAAAGGGGAGGGATCCTGTGACGGCGGGCCGGGCTGCTGCGGTGGTTTGCACGGTGTCCTTCGGGTAAATTGCGTGGTTCGAACCGTTTACGACATTCAATGACAGAGCAGATCCAGGACACGGCGAGCGGCGAGCCCATTGGCTACGACCCGCGGGCGATCGAGCGGAAGTGGCAGGCCCGTTGGATCGAGCAGGGGGCCAACGCCACCGACCTCGCCGGTGCCGAGCGTCCGTACTACGCGCTGATGATGTTCCCGTACCCGTCGGCGGAGGGGCTGCACGTCGGCAACCTCTTCGCGTTCACGGGCAACGACATCCATGGACGATTTCAGCGCCTGCAGGGGCACACCGTCTTCGAGCCGCTCGGCTACGATGCCTTCGGCATCCACTCCGAGAACTTCGCGCTCAGGATGGGCACCCACCCCGCGGAACTGATCCCGAGGAACATCGAGCGCTTCGGCGAGCAGCTGCGCCGCGCCGGCCTGATGGTGGACTGGGGGCATGAGCTCTCCACGACCGACCCGCGGTATTACCGCTGGACCCAGTGGATCTTCCTGAAGCTCCTGGAGAAGGGGCTTGCCTACAAGAAAAAGGCGGCGGTCAACTGGTGCCCGTCGTGCAAGACCGTGCTCGCGAACGAGCAGGTCGTGGGCGGCGAGTGCGAGCGCTGCGGCACGCCGGTAGCGCAGCGGCTGCTGGAGCAGTGGTTCTGCCGCATCACCGCGTATGCGGGGCGGCTGCTCGCCAACCTCGACACGCTCGATTGGTCGGAGACCACGAAAGCGGCGCAGCGCAACTGGATCGGCCGTTCTGAAGGTGCGGAGATCACCTTCACGGTGATCGACCGGTTCGCCTTCGCAGGCAGCGCGACCGTGAGCGCCGGCCAGAGCGGCGAGACGCAGGCGACCGCGCTGGAGGTGCGCGTGTTCACGACGCGGCCCGACACGCTGTTCGGGGCGACGTACCTCGTGCTGGCGCCCGAGCATCCGCTCGTGTCGGACGTCATGAGCGACGAGCAGCGCGGTGACGTCGAGGCGTACCTCGCGCGGAGCAAGTCGCAGGACCTCGTGGCGCGGCGCGTCAACAAGGAGAAGACCGGTGTGTTCACGGGCGCCTACGCGACGAACCCGGTCACCGGCCAGCCGATCCCGATCTGGGTCGCCGACTACGTGCTGATGGACTACGGCACCGGCGCGATCATGGCGGTGCCGGGGCACGACGAGCGCGACCACGAGTTCGCGTCGAGGTTCGACCTGCCGATCGTACGGGTGGTTGCGGGCGCCGGCGAGGACGCGCGCACGCCGGTACGCGACGGCGCCGGAACGGCGACCGCTGGTGCACGCCTGGTGAACTCGGGCGAGTTCGATGGGCTGGAGGTCGCCGCGGCGAAGGCGGCGATCACGGCATGGCTCGAGCGGCACCATGCGGGCAAGGGGGTCACCAACTACCGGCTACACGACTGGTGCATCTCGCGGCAGCGCTACTGGGGGCCGCCGATCCCGGTGATCTACTGTGACGCGTGCGGCACCGTCCCCGTGCCGGAGGACCAGCTGCCCGTCCTGCTGCCGCACGTCGAGGATTTCAAGCCCGACGACAGCGGCATCTCGCCGCTCGCGCGCGTCGCGTCATGGTACAAGGTGCCGTGCCCGACGTGCGGCAAGGAGGGGCGGCGCGAAACCGACGTGTCGGACACCTTCCTCGACAGCGCATGGTACTTCCTGCGCTATCCGAGCTCCGACCGCGACGACGTACCGTTCGACGCGGCGATCACGAAGAAGTGGTTGCCGGTGCACTCGTACATCGGGGGCAACGAGCACGCGGTACTGCACCTGCTGTACTCGCGCTTCGTGACGATGGTGCTGCACGACATGGGCTACCTGGATTTTGAGGAGCCGTTCACGAAGTTTCGCGCGCATGGCCTGCTGGTGAAGGACGGCGCGAAGATGTCGAAGAGCCGCGGGAACGTCGTGATCCCGGACCAGTACATCGACGACTGGGGCGCCGACACTGTCCGGACGTACCTCATGTTCCTCGGCCCATTCGAGGAAGGGGGCGACTTCCGGGATGCCGGCATCAGCGGCGTGAAGCGCTTCCTCGACCGGCTGTATCGCGCGGTGCAGGATGCGCGCGTCGACGGCGCGCCGGAGGAGCCGGTGTCGCGCAAGCTGCACCAGACGATCCGCAAGGTCGGCGACGACACCGCGCGCCTGTCGTACAACACGGCGATCGCGGCGATGATGGAGTACATGAAGACGCTCAAGGCCAACGACCGCGCGCCGCATCGCGACGAGGTGCTGCCACTCGTGCAGCTCGTGGCGCCGTTCGCCCCACACCTCGCCGAGGAGCTGTGGGAGCGGCTCGGCCACTCGGTGAGCGTGTTCGACAGCGGCTGGCCCGCATTCGACCCCGCACTCGTCGTCGATGACCTCATCGAGATGGCGGTGCAGGTGAAGGGCAAGTTGCGCGGCACGATCACGGTCACGAAGGACATCTCGCAGGACGCTGCCCTCGCCGCGGCGCTCGCGGAGCCATCGATCGCGAAGTTCGTCGAGGGCGAGATCCGAAAAGTGATCTTCGTTCCGGGCCGGCTGCTGAACCTGGTAGTGTAGCTATCAGCTAGCAGCTAGCAGCTTGTTCGGATTCGCCTGCGGCGTTTCACGGCATCTGGTGACTACGGCCATCGCAACGAGGAATGCGCC
>JACDHQ010000619.1 GCA_013820975.1 Gemmatimonadaceae bacterium | reverse complement strand
AGCCCAGACGATCACCCTCGACCCGCATAGATCCGGTCCGGACGACGACCAATCGCCAGCTTCGACCACCTATCCCTTCGATTCACTTCGGGCTCCTTCCCGTCATCGCGCGACCTCGACCGGGATCTCGACGATCTTCTCGGCGGACCGAAGGCAGCTCTGTTCGTCGCACGCCTGGAACGCGACGAGGGCGCGGATCACTCCCTTGCTCACGCCGTCCTCGACTGGTTCCGCCAGGCGGCAGGTCGCGACGATCTCCACCCTCCCCTCGTACACATCGATCTCGGACTCGGAGTACGCCGCCCGCAGGCGCTTCGGTGCCGGGTAGTCGATCCTCTCGGCCTCGATCGGCAGCTCAGAGCGCACGTCGGCGGTCGTGGCAATGAGGAACTCAGCGGAAGCCGGATTGGCGTTGACGTGCCAGCCGTCGGCCACGTCGAGCGTGATGCGGACGGTGAACGTCTCGCCGGGACGGATCGTCGCACGCTCCACGTCAGCCGTGATCTTGACGTGAGCGGAGGAGTCGAGCGGGGCGGGAGCCGCGCCGGGCTCGGTCAGGTCGGGCAGATCGACATCCGCCGCGGCGCCGCTCGTTGTCGGCTCCGCGAGGATGCGCTCCATGGCATGGACCATGTGCAGGTGGCTCGTAGGCGCGCCCGCTACCACGCCGGAGAAGGTCTCGAGCGTCTCCACGGCGCGCCGCTGCCATCGCACCTCGCCCGTCAGCTCCGCAAGGTCGAGTAGCGCGTGCGCCATCGCCGAGTTGCCCGAGGGGACGGCGCCGTCGTAGGCGCTCTTGCTCCGAGCGATCAAGTCCGGCGCTTCGACAGCGAAGTAGTACCCACCCTCGTCGGGATCCCAGAAGAGCGTGTTCGCGCGGTCCGCCAGGTCGGTGGCGGCGTCAAGCCACTCCTGTTCCTCGGTGGTTCTGAAGAGCGACGCCAGCCCTTGCACCACGAAGGCGTAATCCTCGTGAAAGGCGGGCTGCTCACTGACACCGGCTCGCCAGACGCGGAGCAGGCTCCCCTCGTCGTCCCGCAGATGCTCCAGCAGGAACGCCGCTGCCTGTCGCGCCGCGTCCGTGTACGCCGGCTCGTCGAGCGCCCGGCCCGCTTCGGCATAGGCGCCGATCATCAGGCCGTTCCACCCCGCGATGACCTTATCGTCGAGGTGCGGGAGCTCGCGCCCGTCGCGCACGGCTTTGAGCCTGGCGAGGATGTCGTCCAGCCGCACGCGCAGCGCGGGGTACTCCATGCCGAGGTCGTTCGCCAGCTCGTTGATGGGTTTGCGCATGTGCAGCGCGCCGCCGTCGGGGTGCTTATGCCCCGGGAACGTGGGGACTTCCGCCAGCGTGAAGACCTTGTCGAACAGCGCGAGGTCGTCGCCCTCGAGGATCTCGGTGAGCTCGTTCCTGTTCCAGACGTAGTAGGCGCCCTCCGCGGCATCGGTCTCCGCGTCGAGCGCCGAGTAGAGCTCGCCGTCCGGGCCCGTCATCACTTCATCGACGTAACGAAGGATGCCGCGCACGGTGTCGGCGAAGGCCTCGTCGCCCGTCGTCACATACGCCCCGAGGTAGGCACGCGAAAGCTGCGCTTGGTTGTAGAGCATCTTCTCGAAGTGCGGCACCTTCCACTGTCCGTCGGTCGAGTAGCGGTGGAACCCGCCGCCGACGTGGTCGTACATGCCGCCGGCTGCCATCAGGCGCAGCGACCGGACGGTCATGTCGAGGGGCTTCGAATCGCCGGTCCGCTCGTGCACGGCGAGCAGGAACGGGTAGTTGAAGCCCTGCGGGAACTTGGGCGCCACGCCGAAGCCGCCCCAGCGCTCGTCGAATGACGCCCCGAGCCTCGAGACCGCGCTATCCGGGATGGCGAGCGCGAGCGGCGCCGTGCCCGCCCGCTTCAGGCTGTCCAGCAGCATGCTCCGCACGGCCGTAATCGCGCGCTCCGAGACTTCGTTGACCTCACCGCGCCGGTTCGCCCAGGCGTCTGACATGGCGCTCAGGAGCGTTGGGAAGCCCGGCCGTCCGGGCTGATCCTCCGGTCCGAAGTACGTCCCGGCGAAGAAGGGTTTGAGATCCGGCGTCAGGAAGACGCTCATCGGCCAGCCGCCGTGCTGGGTCATGAGCTGCGTCGCGGTCATGTAGACCTCATCGATGTCGGGGCGCTGCTCCCGATCGACCTTGATGTTGATGAAGTGCTCGTTCATGAGCGCCGCGATCTCGGGGTTCTCGAAGACCTCGCGCTCCATGAC
>JACDHQ010000618.1 GCA_013820975.1 Gemmatimonadaceae bacterium | reverse complement strand
ACGACTATCGAAGAAGACCGACTCGCGCCCCGCGGCGCCGTCGATTGGCACGCCTACGCCACGCACAAACTCCCCTACGGCCGGGCGCTCGAGGTCCCCTGCCGCTACCCGGACCTCCGAGACGACGAGGAACTCCGCTCGGCCATACACTGGACCGTCCGCCGCCACCGCGAGTCCCTGCGCAGCGTCCCCGGGGCCGGACGCGTGGCACGCGACTTGATCATGTTGTGCGACCGGCTCATCGCACGCCTCGTCGGCAGTCCACCACGACCTCCCGAAGCACGCCTCCGCGCATCGTGGCACCGCCGAGTCGCTGTGCCGAGCGCCTTTCGCGAAGGCATTCACGCGATCGATTGGACGATGGAGGAGCGTGGATTAGCCGGCCTGGCCGATCTCGCCGGCCTCTCGTGGCGGCTCGACATGGACCTCTTCTTCGAGGCGTGGGTGGAGACGATCGCCACCTGGGTTGCACCGCGTGTCGGAGCAACCGTTAGGAGCGGCCGTCTCGAGCAGACCCGGGTACCCCTCGACTGGTCGACTCCAACATCGGGCTCACAACGCTCGCTTCTCCCTGACGTCGTGCTCGAAGGACCCGACGTGGTCGTCGTGCTCGACTCGAAGTACAAGCAGCATGCCGACGACATTCAGCGCCTGGGGTGGCACGGCGTCAGCGACAACGTACGCGAGCAGCACCGTAACGATCTCCTCCAGGCACTGGCGTACTCCACGCTGTTCGAGGCACCGCGCGTGGTGACGCTGCTCGTGTACCCGTGTGCAGAGGATTCATGGTGGCGGCTGCACGAGCGAGGGCGGGTGCTCTCGCGCGCCCGGGCCCGGACGTCGCCGAGGAACATCGAGTTGGGCCTGCTCGCTGTGCCGCTTGGTGGGGAGATCGCTGACGTGGGGGGTGTGCTTGAGGGTGTCGTGCGGGAGGCAGTGGGGAGCCCGAACTAGAGTACGAATCGGTCCAATGAAGTTTGATTGGCGACGCTTCCGAGTCCTCGACGCCAATTGGTCGCGTGGCGTGCCTCGCCGCGATCGGGAATGTGGCGCAACTTCGAGGTTAAGGCCGAGAATCGCCTGAAGCACGATCTTTGGCTTAACGGCCTAGCCAGAGCTCGTGCTGATCGGGTAACGAGTAGATGAAAGGCGCCTCGGTGGAGAACGAGTGCGTGCGGCGTCGCGAAGATCTCTCCGTGCCGCTACGCTACGTGGAGGAGAAGGCGGCCGAGCGCTCGGAGTCGTGGTGGCAGTGGTTTCGCTGCTACCAAGCCACGACTGCCGGCCATCCGACGTCCGGCACGTGCTCGCACGGCAACGCGCGCGGGACCCCTCAGGACCACCATCACCGCGGCAACACGTACCGGATGACCACCGTCGCGCCCAACCCCTTCGGCGGCGCCTGCAGCTCCTGGTCGCCAGGGCGCATCGCCCGGCGCATCACGTGGCAGCAGATCGGCATCGCGTGGTTCGTGCCGGGGTAGCCCCCGACCTCGCGATGAAGGTCGCCGCTTCGAACATCAAGGTACTGTCGGCCCGACCGTGCAGCGTTCGACAGCCAGTCATCGAGCACAGTCTTGAAGTCGTCTGCCTTTGGCCGGCTCCCAACGGGGAGACGCTCCGCTGCCGGGCGTCCGTCATGGGATGATCGCGCCAGCGTCGGTCTCCTTTTCGGTTGAGCAGCGGGTAGGCCGCCGACCACCTTGGTTGACGGGTCGACGATCCTCGAGAGGTGTTGGAGGAAATCGCCCTCCACGCCCTCACCGACGTGGTTCACGTTCCACAGCCCGCTCGTGCGAATGGCGTCTCGCTGGGCATGGTGTCCCAGCCATTCCGCCGAGGGAACCGAACCGACTCCACCGGCCATCGTCAGCAACGCGATCGCGTTCCGCTCCACGTACCCGCGAAGGCTGCTAGTGTAGCGTCTCACTTTTGACTGGTGATTGCTGTGAGGGTGTCGTGGCCGCGGCGGACCTTGTCGAGGATCGATTGCGCGCTGGCGGTCCAGACGAGGGGCGTGGGGTCGTCGTTGTTGGCCTGGAGGTAGGCGTCGATCGCGGTGATGAGGTCGGGGACGGACGGGAAGACGCCGCGACGAATGGCTTTGACGGTGAGGTCGCGGAACCAGCGTTCGACGAGGTTGAGCCAGGAGCTGGAGGTGGGGGTGAAGTGGAGGTGGAAGCGCGGGCGCTTCTGCAGCCAAGCGTTGACGTTGGGGTGCGTGTGGGTGCCGTAGTTGTCGAGGATCATGTGG
>JACDHQ010000094.1 GCA_013820975.1 Gemmatimonadaceae bacterium | reverse complement strand
ACGGCGGGAGTACCACACCGGGAACGTGCGCAGGTACCAGTCCCCGCCCATCGGCGTTCCAGCGAGCACCTGCGCCGCGTAGGCGTCGCGCGACGCACTGTACCGGTCGCCGGCCAGTGGGACGTTGACGGAATCGGCAAGGCGGTAGACATACGCCGGAAGCACGCCGTACGGCTCCGTCACTGCCGCCGCCTGCTTCTGGTATTCCGCGTACCGGGCGATGGCGGCATACCACGTCATCCAGTCGTCGTGATCGGGCAGCAGCTCGACCAGCGTCGCGAGGGCGACGATGGGCGCCTGGTCGACCGCCCGATGGAACTGGTGGAACAGGGTATCGCGCGCCGGCGTCGTGTAGAAGAAGCCCGAGAGCGGCAGGGCCGTGCCAACGCGCACCGGCTGCTGCGACTGGGTGACGATGCGGCCAAGCTCCACTGCCTTGTCGAGATAGTGCTGCCGGCCTGTCACCCGGTACAGGTCGAGCGACGCGGTCACGCCGATCGCGGCGAGCTCCATCGCCGACGCGGCGAAGGCAGGCGTGTGCCACGTCGTGGGCCCCTCCACGCCGACGATCGCGTGCTCCCAGTCATCCTCGGCGATCGTCAGCGCCCGCGCGGCCAGTTCGGGCTCACGATCGCGAAGGACGCGGGCCGCGATGGCGCCGGCAGCTGCGGCGATGTAGTTGGCGTTCGGGTTGTTCTTCGCCTCGACGATGCGATCGTCCTCGTCGCCGGGCACGTTGTTCGTCCAGATGTTCTGCGAACCGAATCCGATGCGGTAGCCGCCGTCGAACCGCACGCGCATCACCCAGGCGAGCCCCCACTTCGCCTCCTCCACCAGTCGTTCGACGAGCGCGGGGTCGTCGCCGCGCGCCGCGAGCTCCTCGGCGAGCGCGAACATGGCGTACGTGCCCTCGCCGGTGTTGATCACCCCCTGCGACAGGTCGCCGGCGTCGTGCCACCCACCGCTCATCGTGAGGCGGTGGTCGCCATGCACGGCAAACCAGTCGAGGTGGTCCACGCCGTGAACGCCCGGGACCTCGAAGCCGCAGCGGTTGCCATAGAAGAAGTTCAGGGTCTTCCAGATGCTGCCCTTCCACACGTCGCCGCCGATGGAGAACGGGCGCGTCGTGGTGTTCCCCGATCGCAGCACGTACGTGCCAGGCCGATCGATCTCGGTGAAGTCGAGCTCGTGGAAGGTGCCGCGCGGCCCCTGCACCGGCCTCACCGCCTTGCGAAGCACCAGTTCGCCCAGCGCACTGTCGTCCACGCGCAGCAGTTCGAACGCCTCGGCGCTGCTGGCGGCGGCAATGGCCGACTTCGACGCGCCCAGCGCGTAGCCGCTGTGGCTGAACGCGATCGCACCTGGTGCCGGCGTCCAGCCCGTGTGCACGTCGGCGTCGACGCGCTGCAGCTCGAGTCCGCCGATCTCGAACGCCATCGTGTCCCCGGGTGCGGACAACATGCGGTTGAGCCAGTAGCCGATTTCCAGGCGCGTCACGCGGTCGCGCGCGAGCGGATCGATCTCCCAGACCACCTGCTGCCAGCCCCCGTGACCAAGCGTGACGTAGTGGTGTCCCTCGCGACCGTATCGGTCGGGCACCTTCTCCGCCCCGTCGTTGCGCAGCACGAGCTGCAGGGGCATCGTGGGAACGCCGGCGATCTCGGGACGGATCCACATCGAGATGCGGTTGAACTCGCGCCAGTCCTCGCCCGCGAAGTCGCGCTGCAGGTTGACCGACGACAGCCGGCTGCGGTTGGGCGCGGGCGCATCGCGGAACATCGTCATGTCCACACGGAGCACGCGCATGTCGCCCAGCCGCGGCTTGGCGGGGAAGCTCAGCGCGCCGGTGCCCGAAAAGCGCCAGCGGGCCGGCTCCGTCATGTCATCGAGGAGGCGCCGCGCGTGCACGGGCTTGCGGAGCCACGCCGCTTCTGCCGAGTGGACGAAGTCGATCGGCATGAGGCGGCGCGAGGGCTGGGCGTGCGCCAGGGTCGGCAGGACTGAGGCGGCCAGCAGCAGCAGGAGGAATCGCATGTGGGCAATGCTCGCCCTGCGTGGCACGGTTCGCAACGGGGTGGCGAAAGCCCGGATCACCACGCCTGGCAGCCACGGACTCACAGCGCTCGCGAGGCGCGGCAGACCGGAGCGCTCCGCGAGATCCGTGAGCTCCGTGAGCTCCGTGGGAACAGCTTTTCACCACGGAGCCACGAAGGTCACGGAGGGGCCCGTTGCCGTTACTGCCCGCCCGCCGGCGCAGCGGCCGGAAGGAGGACAGTGTCGATCACGTGGATGACACCGTTCGAGGCACCGACGTCGGCACCGGTGACGCGCGCACCGTTGACGAACACGCCGCCGCCACGGACCACGACGTCCAGCGCGGCACCGTTCACCGTTGCGGGCGTCGCGCCATTCATCCTGACGATGTCACCGGCCATGACCTTGCCGGGCACCACGTGATAGGTGAGGATCGCCGTCAGGGCCTCGCGGTCGGCGAGGAGCGCCTCGACCGTTCCGGCGGGCAGCTTCGCGAACGCGGCGTCAGTGGGCGCAAAGACGGTGAACGGACCGGGACCCTGCAGCGTCTCGACCAGCCCGGCCGCCTGCAGCGCGGCGACGAGCGTCTTGAAGTTGCCGTTCTGTGCCGCGACCTGGGCGATCGTGTTGGACGGCCGGTCCTTGGCGACCATCTGGGCCGATGCGACGGCCGGTGCCGCGAGCGCCGTCAGCGCGGCCATCAGGGAGAGCGTCTTCAACATGGGTCTGTTCCTCGGAAGAGTGATTGCTACTCGACCCCATCGATGTGTCTGGGGGTTGTCCAGTCGTTGTCCAAGGAACAGTGGTGGGACGGGCGGTTCTTGTCAAGGTGTTGTCTAATATTTGCATTGACACCAAGTGGACAAGGCCGTAACCTGTTGCAATGAAATCACATCCTGCGCACCCCGCCACCGCCAGACACCCGATCGCCGTCGCCGCAGAACGGACCGGGCTGTCGCAGGATGTTCTCCGCGTGTGGGAGCGCCGGTATGGTGCGGTCCAGCCCGCGCGTGACACCGGGGGGCAGCGTCTGTACTCGAGCGACGACATCGAGCGGTTGACGCTGCTCCACGCCGCCACTCGCGCAGGACGCAGCATCGGCCAGGTGGCGAGGCTTTCCACGCCGGAGCTCATCGCGCTGGTCGATGAAGACATCGCCGCCCGCGCGGCCAGCGCGGTCCGGACTTCACGGGTGCCGAGCGACGCCGCGCCGATCGTGCCCGCATCGGTGGCGGCAGGCGGCGCTGAGGACACCGTTGCTGCCGCATTCGCCCTCACGCGCGCCTTCGAGGGCGCGCAGCTCGATGCGCTGCTTCGGCGTACGGCGGCGCGGCAGGGAGTCTCGATCTTTCTCGAGTCGGTCGCCGCCCCGCTCCTGCGCCACATCGGCGACGAGTGGCATGCCGGGCGCATCACGCCGGCACAGGAGCACCTCGTTTCATCGACGGTCCACGACATCGCGGCGGAGGCGCTGCGCGCATTCCCCGCGCGCGACGGTGCCCCCCGCGTCGTCATCGCGACGCCCGCGGGTGATCGCCACGCGATCGGCGCGGTGCTCGTGGGCGCCGCTGCGGCCATGGAGGGGTGGGCCGTGCTCTCACTCGGCGCGGACCTCCCGGCGGCGGACATCGCGGATGCCGCGCGGGCGGCAGGGGCGCGTCTCGTTGCGATCAGCGTGGTGCTGCTGGATCGCGCACGCGTGCTCGACGAGTTGCGGACGCTCCGCACCCTGCTGCCGCGCGACATTCCCATCGTCGTCGGCGGCGCGGGCGCCACTGCGCTCGCCACGGAGCTCACGGCGGCCGGAATCCGCGTCGAAGGAACCCTGGCGGGGCTTGTATCGGAGCTGCGCCGCGTGCATCCACCGGGATAGATGCGACGAGCGGCATCGCCATTCAGGCGATGCCGCTCACAGGTCCCGGTCTTCCAGCGTGCGCCATGGCGATGGCGTTACGGGTTCGTCCGGTTCTCCATGCGCTCCTTGTTCCGGCTGCGCTCCGCACTCTCGCGGAGGTAGCCAGCCAGCCCGCGAAGGCCACCGAACTGCTG
Organism: Gemmatimonadaceae bacterium; assembly: GCA_013820975.1. Classification (GTDB taxonomy): domain Bacteria; phylum Gemmatimonadota; class Gemmatimonadetes; order Gemmatimonadales; family Gemmatimonadaceae; genus JACDHQ01. Next base: position 3,363 of record JACDHQ010000094.1, on the reverse strand, counting down.
CGCATTGATCACCTCGCCGGTGTACGCGTCGATGTCCACCTTCGAGTGGGTCTGCTTGCCATTGGGCAGCAGCGTGATCTGGTAGACGGGACGCCCGTCGCGCATCTCCATCTCACCCGACCCGATCTGTCCCGGCACCGCACACAGCGCGAGCGCCTTCGCCTGTTCCGGGGTGATCATCCCAGCGCGGTACAGCTGCGTATCGATCGCGACCTTCGCGACTTCCTCCTGGTCGGCTGGGCTGCAGTACAGTGGCGCGGTGCCAGGACGCAGGGTGTAGCCGAGCGGTCCACGCCAGTCGATATCGCCGTAGCTGTCCGTGGTAGTGGTGGACACCGACGAGCGGTAGTCCTTCACGACGCGGATCTCCTGCGCTTCAGCGGTCGCGCCGAGCGAAACCGTCAGTGCACCGATCACGGCGAGTGTGGCAAGCTTCTTCATGGATCCTCCTGAGTGGCTGTGTTCGTCACCGGCGTTCTCTTCCGGTGGTATCGACTAAGGCAAGCCCCATGCTACGCGCGGTCGCGGTTCTCGATTTGGGGGAGGCGATAGGCGGGCGGCAACTGCGACCCCGCGCACCCTACCAGCCCGCTGGCAAGTGCAAGCCAGTGCAACGATGAGGAGGCCGTTTTTTTGCACTGCGATTGCGGCGCAGTTCGCCACGACGCCCACATCATCCCTGCCTATGCCAGTCCGCGAGTTCACCGACAGCACTGGAGTCGAATGGCGCGTGTGGGACGTGACGGCGGAACAGCTGCATCCCGTCACGCGCATGGAAGACCTGCTGGAGCTCGCGTCCGGTTGGCTCGCATTCGAATCGGCGACGGAAAAGCGGCGCCTGCCAAGTCCCTACCCGCGCGAGTGGGCCACGCTGCCGCTCCCCGAGCTCGAGGTGCTTTGTCGTCGCGCGCCTCCGGTCGTTCGCCGCGCGGTCCGGACGAGCAGCGAGGCGCGGGTGGTCGAGGCAACAGCGCTGGTAGACGCGGAGCGGCGCACGAGCGAGGAACGCCGGTTCTCCAGCCCCAACGGTCGCGAGTGGACGGTGCGCAAGCACGAGTGCCTCACCGCGGGTGGATCGCCGCGCCAGGTGCTGCGGTGCACCGCCGAGGACATCGTGATGGACCTCAACACGTGGCCGCCGGACTGGAAGGAGTGTTCGCGCACGGAATACGCGCTGATGCTGCTCGACGCCAACCTACCGCGGCTGCTGGGGAAGGACGGGCCGCAACGCCGGCGGTCGGACCGGCCGGAGGATTAGGGCACCGCGGTGATCAGCCGCTGGAGGAACCGCCGGATCCGCGCCGCGTTCGCCCCGACGTCGCTGCCGCCGACGCGGGACAGCGACCGCACGTCCACCCGGGAACCCCCCGCTGCGGGTGTGACACGGATGACGACGTCGTCGTAGAACCCGAACCACCGCGTCCGGTCCGTCGCCTCGACGCGACCCGCTGCGGTGTCGACCGCGGCGATCGTCCACCCGAGGTCGCGGGCGACGGCCGCGGCACGCGCGACCGCCGCAGCCGGCGGCACCGACAGCACCACCGGGCCGAGATCCGGGTACCCCGCCTTCTGCTGTGCCGCGACCTCGGGCCCCCCATACTCCACCGGGTTCCGCGCGCCGGGGCGTTCCCGCAGGGCGACGAACTCCGGCGGAGCGTCGGTATCGGTCGTGACGTCGTGGATCGGCGGGACGGACTGCGCGGCGCGGCGCATGTTCCAGGGAACGGCGACGACCATCAGCGCCGTGAGGGAGAGCACCGCCGCCGTCAGGAGCGCGCGCCGGCGGCCGGGATCACGGCGGAGCACCGCCGCCAGCACCACGAGGGCCACCGCCGCTAGCGCCGCGTAGGCTCCCCACCGGAGGATCAGGAAGCCGGTGCGGAAGTGCCACCAGCCCCAGCGGCTGCCGAGGCCGGCGAGCACGATCGCAAGGAGGGCGACGATGAGCCCTGCCGTTGCAGCCGCGAAGAGCCGCCGGGCGGCGGGCCGCGAGTGCGCCGTCGCCGCGCCGTCCGTCACCGCCGTCCGCCCACAGGCGTCACGGCGATGGCGGCCCCGCCGGGCACCCCGCTATCGCCATGATCGCGACGTGCAGTTCCGCCTGAGCGGCCGCGAGCCGCCGCATTGCCTCAGCGCCCCGCGCGAGAATCGCCTGGATCTCGGCTCGCGGGCGGCCGGAAGCATGGGCGGCGCGGGCCTCGCCCATCACGCGGGCCATGTGCGCGATGTCCGCGGCATTGGACTGCTCGAACGCCTGCCGCAGCGCCTTGACGCGCGCGTGCTGCTCCGGCGTCAGTGATCGAAGGTCGCAGCGCCGCGCGGTGTTGGCCTCGATCCAGGCACGCTGCGCGGGGGTGAGGAGGGCGAGGATCTCTGTCTCGAGGGCCGCACCCGCCGCCGCGATCCGTGCCACGATCGCCGCGGCCTGCTGCTGGAGCTGCCGCACCTGCTCGGGCGCCGGGCGAGTCCCGCCGTTGGTGGCGGCGAGCTGCTCGACGAGGGCCATGAGCGCGGCGCGGTCGGCCTGCATCGCCGAGGCGTGCGCCGTGAAGAGGGCTCGCAGCGCTTCCTGCTGCGCGATCGTGAGCCGGAGGTGCTGCGGGAGCCGCCCGAGGCCGCGGATGGTGGGGCCGATCGAGGCCGCGACCTCCGTGGCCGCGGGTCCGGAGGCGGCGAGGATCTGGTCGACCGACTGATCCGGCGCCGGCTCGACGGGGGATGCGCCGTCGCCACACCCTGCTGCCGCGACGCAAAGCACGAGCACTGCCACCAGCTTTCGCATGGTTCCTCCGGAAGGGACGGTGACGCGATGGTCCAGGCTGCAAAGTGCAGCGGGAACGGGAATGAGGCAATGGACGGTGTCCCGCTATCAGCTATCGGCTATCAGCTGCCGGCTGATGGTGTCCACGCAGGGTCGACCGGGTCCTCGCCGGCGTCGAGCAACTGCACCTGGTGGCGCGGGTACGCGGGAATGATCCTGCCTGCATGGGCCCGTGCGTTCAGCTCCGCGGTGACGGCCTGCGCCAGTCGGCTCTTCCAGACGCGCCGCTCGCGCGCGCCCACCAGGTAGCGGATGGACAGGGCGGTCCACGATTCCTCGAGCGACACGAAGACCTGGGGCGCATCGGCGACTGCAAGCGCCAGCTTCGCCCGGCGAAGGATCGCTTCGTAGCTCTGCGCGGGCTCACGCATGTAGTCGCCGATCACCTGCATCGCGACACCCTCGAGCACCGACATCGCGTATGCGATGTCCGACGTGTTGGCGACCTGCACGCTCACTTCATCCCAGACGTATGGAAAGTCGCGGGTGAGGTTCACGAGCGACCCCGACAGCACCTCGCTGTTCGGGAAGGTGATGAGTCG
>JACDHQ010000093.1 GCA_013820975.1 Gemmatimonadaceae bacterium | reverse complement strand
GGCCAGGACTCCCCCCACCGATCCAATCAAGGTTGCAGTTCAACGGTGGCACCAGGACTCTCCCCACCGATCCACTCGACGTTGCAGTTCAACGGTGGCGCGACGGACCTTCCCGTCACGAGCCACTTGAGCAGTACTCGGTCATCTTGTCCTCGGAGGATGGGGACTGTAAGTTCTCGACTCCCACACACAAGAGTCGGACAACTTGTCCCCTCGCCGCACCACCGGACGGGCCATCGCCTATCACGCAGGCGACATCCCGGCCTCCCTCCTCACCCTCAGCGAAATCGCTGCCTCGCTCGCGACCGCCGAGTCGCTCGACGATGTCCTTCCTGGCATCCTCGAGCACGTCTGCACGGCGCTCGGCGGCGATGAGTGCGTGGTGTGGACGTACACCCACGAGAATCTCGATCGGGCCTGGGTCCACGGTACCCCCACCACCTCCGCGCGCGATGCGAAGCGGCTCGATGCGTCCGCTGAAGTCCCCGGCATCCTCGGCGTGCGCCTGCTCGCCGGGCACCAGCCAATTGGCCTGCTGACCCTTCGGGTTGCCCGCACCCTCAGCCCCGAGAACGGAACCTTCTTCGCCACCGTCGCCGACATGCTCGGCCCGGCGATCGGCCATGCCGAGTATGCGCGGCGCCTCAAGAGCGAAGTCGCCGAGCGCACCGCGCAGATCGAGACCCACCGGCGGCTCCTCGCCAAGATCGTGGACTCGCTCCCGCTCGGGCTGTACGTCATCGACCGTGACTACCGGATCCAGGCCTGGAACCGCAAGCGCGAGACGGGCACGCTCGGCGTCGCGCGCGAGGAAGCCGTCGGCCGGTCGATCTTCGAGATCCTGCACCGGCAGTCGGCCGAGATGCTGCGCTCCGAGTTCGAGGAAGTCTTCGCGACCGGGCGCCTGCAGCAGTTCACCGTCGAAACGGGCAGCGCCACGGGTCTGCGCACCTATCGGCTCTCGAAGATCCCGATGCGCCTCGACGACGGTGAGGTGACGCACGCCATCACGATTGGCGAGGACATCACCGAGTGGCGCGAGGCCCAGGACCGCATCGCGCAGGCCGAGAAGCTCGCCGCCGTCGGCACGCTGGCTGCCGGGGTGATGCACGAGATCAACAACCCGCTCGCCACGATCGCCGCGGCGGCCGAGGCCACGATGATGCGGGCCGTGGACGAGGCGGCGCGACTGGGCGAGTTCGGCGCGGAGTTGAAGGACGTGCTGGCGTTGATCGAGGCGGAGTGTCATCGCTGCAAGCGCATCGTGGACTCGCTGCTCGACCTCAGCCGCCCGAAGCCGGCCACGAAGGCCGCGGTCGACCTGAATGCCGTCATCGACCGCGTGCTCTTCCTGCTCAAGCATCACTCGCGCTTCAAGAAGCTCACCGTCGCCCTTGCGCTCGACCGCACGGCAGGCACGGTCGTCACCGCCGACGAGGAGCAGCTCGTGCAGGTGTTCATGGCGCTGCTGCTCAACGCCGTCGACGCGATGCACGAGCAGGGGACGGTGACGCTGCGGACCCGCGCCGATGCGACCGAGGTCATCGCCGAAGTGATCGACGAAGGGGAGGGGATCCGGCGCGCCGACGTGCCGAAGCTGTTCGACCCCTTCTATACGACCAAGCCCCCGGGCCGCGGCACCGGCCTCGGACTGGCCATCTGCTATTCGATCGTGGCTGCGCATGGCGGCCGCATCGAAGTGGACAGCGCGCCCGGTGAGGGCAGCGTGTTCCGCATCCTCCTTCCCCGCACGACGACGGCATGACCGACCAGCGCATCAGGGTCCTCCTCGCCGAGGACGAGGCGAACCTCTCGCAGATCCTCACGACCTTCCTGCGCGGGCGCGGCTACGAGGTCACGCCCTGCCCCAACGGGCGCGAGGCGCTCGAGTGCCTGCGCAGCGAGACCTTCGACGTCGCCCTGCTCGACATCGTGATGCCCGAGATGGACGGGCTGGAGGTGCTCCGCGCCGTGCGTTCGGAGCCGGAGCCGCCGGAGGTCATCATCATCACCGGCAACGGCACCATCGAGACCGCGATCTCGGCGATGCGCCTCGGGGCGTACGATTACATGTCGAAGCCGTACCGCATGGCGGAGATCGACCTGCTCGTCCGCCGTGCCTGGGAGAAGCGGCAGCTCCTGCGCCAGAACCAGGTGCTGCAGTCGCGCCTCTCGCACATCGAGGCCTCGCCCGAGGTCACCACCCGGCACGCGCCGCTCGCCGAGGTGCTCGGCGTCGTCGAGCGGGTCGCGCGGAGCGAGTCGCCGGTGCTCATCAGCGGCGAATCGGGAACCGGCAAGGAGCTCATCGCGCGGATGCTGCACCGCATGTCGGAACGGGGCGGTCCGCTCGTGGATGTGAACTGCGCGGCCATCACGGGTCCGACGGTCGAGGCTGAGCTCTTCGGCTTCGAGCAGACGAATTCGCACGGGACCATCGAACGGAAGGCGGGGCTGATCGAGCTCGCCGCTGGCGGCACCCTGTTTCTCGATGAAGTGAGTGAGCTCGAGGCGAAGGTGCAGGGGAAATTGCTGCGCGCGCTCGAGCAGGGGAGCTTCTTCCGTGTTGGGGGCACGCGGAAGGTCGAGGTGAGCGTACGCGTTGTCGCCGCGACCAATCGTGACCTCGCGGCACTCGTCGCCGAGGGAAAGTTCCGCACCGATCTGTACTATCGGATCAACGCGATCGCGCTCGAGCTGCCGCCCCTGCGCGACCGGCGAGTGGACATCCCGATGCTCGCCGCGGAGTTCCTCCGGAAGTTCGGGGGCGCCAACCCCCCGGTGCTGGCGCCCGACGCGCTCGATGCACTGAAGGCGTACCCCTGGCCCGGGAACGTGCGTGAGCTGCGCAACGTGATCGAGCGGGCGGTGCTCATCGGGGACGGCCGATTGGTCCGGGCGACCGACCTGCCGCTGCGCGCCCCCGGCGCCGCCCTTGCTGCCGCCGCGGCAGGCGCCCCCGGCGCGGGCAGCCTCTCGGTGAGCCTTTCAGACCTCGAACGGCGCCACATCGAGTCGGTGCTCAACCAGACCAACTGGCACCAGGGCCGGGCGGCATCGGCACTCGGCATTTCGTCCAAGACGCTGTACCGCAAGATCCGCGAGTACGGCTTCAACCGCCCGGAACGGCTCGGCTAGTGCGCATCCTCGTCATCGAAGACGACCCGACGGTGGGTCAGTACATCAAGCGCGGGCTCGAGGAGCAGCGCTGGGCGGTGGACCTCATCGCGGACGGCGAGGAAGGGGAGCGCCGCGCCGAGTCCGAGGCCTACGACCTCGTCGTGCTCGACATGCGCCTCCCCGGCAAGTCGGGCATCGACGTGCTGCGCGCACTGCGTTCGCGCGGCTTTGAGCGGCCGGTGCTGGTGCTCACCGCCCAGGACGCCGTCGATGCCAAGGTGACGGCGCTGCGCGCCGGCGCCGACGACTACGTGACCAAGCCCTTCGCCTTCGAGGAGCTGCTTGCGCGTGTCGAGGCGCTTGGTCGTCGCCCGCGCGCGCTGGCCAAGCCGGCGCTTCGCGTCGCCGACCTCGAGCTCGACCAGGCGACGCGCGAGGTGCGCCGCGGCGGCGACCTGGTGGAGCTCACGCCAAAGGAGTATGCCGTGCTCGAGTACCTAGTCCGGCATGCAGGCCGCGTCATGAGCCGCACGCTGATCACGGAGTACGTGTGGGGCTACCACTTCGATCCCGGCACCAACATCGTGGACGTCGTGATCAACCACCTGCGCAAGAAGCTCGACGCGCCGCACGGGAGGAAGCTGATCTCGACCGTCCGTGGCGTCGGCTACGTGATCAAGGAGTAGCGTGGCGTCGATCCGCGCGCGGCTGGCCCTCGGCTACGGAGCCGCGCTGCTCGGGACGCTCGTCGCGTTTTCGGCAGCCCTGTACTTCGCGCGCAGCGCATCGGCTGACCAGGACCTTGCCGTCGAGGCGGTGGAGGAAGCCGATCATGTGCTGCGGGTCGTGCGGGCCTATGCGACGCAGGAGCGCCCCGCCGTCGACTTTCGCCCCGTCAACGGGCGGTTCGTCACGTCGATCACCCAGGGCATGGCGATGGAGCTCGATCGCCACAGCGGGTACTTCTTCGTCTTCGGCCGCGACGACCTCACCCTCTACGTCTCCCCACCGCTGCGCATCCTCCGCGTCGTCGATCCCGACTCCTACAACGAGCTGATCGACGCAGCACGGTCGCTGATCTCCGAAGGGCAGGGGATCCGGATCAGTCTCGATGACGAGGCGTCGGGCGGCTCGCGATCGATGCTCTTCGCCATGCGGCGCGAGGCGTCGTCCGGGTCGCTGATTGCCCGGGTCGTGGCCGGCGTGCCGACATCGGCAGCCGAGCTCGCGTCGAGGCTGCTCATCGGCACGGTGATCGCCGTCGTGCCCGTGGTGGTGATCCTCTCGATGCTGGTGGCCTACTGGTTCGCCGGCCGCGCGCTCGGCCCCGTCGAGGAAATCATCAACGACGTCGAGGCGATCAGCGATGGGCGGAGTCTCCATCGGCGGCTGGTGACCGGCGTCGAGGCCGATGAGCTGTCTCGCCTCACGATGACGCTGAACGCCATGTTCGCCCGCCTCGAGCACTCGTTCGGCGCACTGCGCCGCTTCACGGCCGACGCGAGCCACGAGCTCAAGACCCCGCTGGCGGTCCTGCGGGCGGATGTCGAACGGGCGATGAACCCGGCGACGAGCCCCACGGAACGCCTGGTTGCCCTCGAGGAGGCGCTCGCCGAGATCACGAGGACCTCGGACCTCGTGGACAGCCTGCTGACGCTCGCCCGGGCCGACGAGGGGCGCTTCGACATCGTCCGGGAGCCGGTGGATCTGGCGCCCCTCGTCCGCGAGGTATTCGAGACGGCCACCCTCCTCGGCGAAGGTGCCGAGCTCGAGGTGAACCTCACCGCGGTCGAGGAGGGAACCGTCCTTGGCGACGCCAGCCGGATACGCCAGCTGCTCCTCAACCTTGTCACGAATGCGATCAAGTACACGCCGGCAGGGGGCCGGGTCGATGTGTCGCTCGCCAGGCGGCCCCAGCACCTGGAAATCGTGTTCTCCGTTCGGGATACCGGGATCGGCATCGCCGCCGGCGACCTGCCCCACATCTTCGAGCGGTTCTGGCGCGCGGATCAGGCACGGTCGAGGAGGCCGATTCCCCCACAGAGCGGGCTCGTCGATCGTGGCGGATCGGGGCTCGGGCTGGCGATCTCCCAGTGGATCGCCCAGGCGCACGGCGGATCGCTGAGCGTCCAGTCGCGGCTGGGGCGCGGGAGCGTCTTCACCGTGACGCTGCCAACGACCGCCGTGTCCTGACAGCTTCATCGTTTCTTAATCTGGATTCGATTCCCTTGTAATGTTGGTCACCTAGCTTACGCCCCGGTCCCATTGGGTGCCACGACTGCAACCCATCATCGGTGAGTGAGCCATGTTCGACAACCTGCTCGAATCCAATGCCAAGAAGGAGCGGCGCACTGGCGGCACGATCGTCAGCTTCGTCGCCCACACGATCCTGATCGCCGCCGCGTCCTACGGAACGATGCAGGCGAAGCAGGAGCTCGAGAAGCCCAAGGCCGAGAAGGTCGAATTCGTCGACGTCAAGAAGGCCGACGAGCCGCCGCCGCCGGAGCCGGAGCGCGCCCCGCCGCCGCCCGATGCCGTCGTCGCGCCGCCAATCGCCAAGGGCTTTCAGGTGCTCACTGCACCAATCAAGATTCCCGACGTCCTCCCGGAAATCGACCTCAGCAAGAGCGTGACGAACGAGGCCGACTTCTCGGGCAAGGGCGTCGCCGGTGGCATCTCGAAGGGCGTCGTGGGTGGCATCGTCCCCGACAAGGTCGACGCGGGCCAGACCTACTTCGAGTTCCAGGTCGAAAAGCAGGTTGCCTCGGCGAGCGGCAACCCGTCGCCGACCTATCCCAGCATGCTTCGGTCGGCGAACGTCGAGGGTGAGGTGATCGCTCAGTTCGTCGTCGGCCAGGACGGCCGGGCCGAGATGAGCACGTTCAAGGTGCTCAAGAGCTCGCACGACCAGTTCACGGACGCGGTCAAGTCGGTGCTGCCGCGCATGCGGTTCCTGCCGGCAGAGGTTGGCGGGCAGAAGGTGAAGCAGCTGGTGCAGATGCCGTTCGTGTTCAACCTGAACCGGTAAGCCGGTCAGGCCTGCAGTTTGCTGACGGTGGTCTCGTTACCGCCCGGATCCGACGTTCTTCCCCGGCTCGACCCCTACCTCGGAGATTGTGCAAGATGAGTCATTCGCTGACTGAAATGTGGTTTGAGATGGGCTGGTTCGTCAAAGGTGTCGTGATCACCCTTGCGATCATGTCGATCTACTCGATGACGGTGGTCGTCCAGAAGTGGTGGCTGCTCCGCAAGGCACAGAAGGAGACCGTCAAGTTCGCCCCCGAGTTCTCGCAGTTCCTCGAGGAAGACAACCTGCTCGAGGCGATCAACCTCGCCGAGCGGTACAAGAAGTCGCACGTTGCCATCGTCCTCGGCGGCGCCCTGCGTGAGATCAAGCCGCTGATCACCGATGGGTCCGTGACGGTCTCCGACATCAACTCGGTCGAGCGCGCCGTCGAGCGCAACATGCTCATCGAGGTGACGCACCTGAAGCGTGGCCTGGCCGTCCTCGCGACGGTCGGTTCGACGGCGCCGTTCGTCGGCCTTCTCGGCACCACGATCGGTATCGTGAACTCGTTCGCCGCCATGGGCTCATCCGGGTCCGCCGGCCTCGGCGCCATCTCGGCCGGTATCTCCGAGGCGCTGATCGCGACCGCGTTCGGTCTGCTCGTCGCCATCCCGGCGGTGTGGGGCTACAACTACTTCCTGACCAAGATCGACAACCTGATCGCCGAGATGACGTACGTGTCGAAGGAGTTCATCGACTACCTCATCAAGGGCGTCTCGGGCGAGTTCGGCCGGTCGCGCTTCACCCGCGAGTTCAACGCGGGCGGCGGCGGCACCCCGGTTTCGCAGTAAGCCCTCTCACCGGCCCAAGGAGCAGAGCACATGGCAATGTCAGCTGGGAGCGGCGGTGTGCAGTCCACGCCGAACGTGACCCCGATGATCGACGTGATGCTCGTCATCCTGATCATCTTCATGGTCGTGACCCCGGCGCTGCTGGCTGGCTTCGACGCGCAGCCGCCGCAGGGGGTCAACCTGAAGGACCATCCGCAGGAGGAGACCGACCAGGTGCTCGGCATCGACGCCAGTGGTCAGTACTACCTCAACAAGAAGCCGATCCGGTACGAGGATATCGAGCCGGCGGTTGCTGCGATATTCAAGGGTCAGGTCCGGGACGAGTATGTGATGTACATCAAGGCCCACAAGGACATCCCGTACGAGAAGGTGCTCGACGCGATGGACCTTGCGGCGAAGAACGGCGTCCGTGTAGTCGGCATGATCAGTGAGCAGACGCCGGGAACCCAGAGCACGGTGGAAGGCGACGTCG
>JACDHQ010000092.1 GCA_013820975.1 Gemmatimonadaceae bacterium | reverse complement strand
GGATAAGGCCGAGGAGGGCGGCAGCAAGCGCCGCACGTGCCGCCGGGGAAGGACACTTGACGAGACGCCATCGCGTCTGGAGGAGCTGGATCATCGGACACCTGCGACCGTAACGGTGGAGCCAGCGCTACGGTGGGCGCCCGGCGGAGTTGCTGCCGAAAGTTAACCGGGTGGGGCGCATCACGGCACGCAGGCCTGCAGGAGGCTGGGGCGGGGGATTGCGGGCTCGCGGCGGAGCGAGGGAAGCAGGTTGACAGTCACCGCCGGAGTGGGGATTCTCCCTCGCACCCCCGTACTCATGCAGGCAGACCCCTCCAGGGCCCCCGATGACACGAAAACTGCTGGTCGAGGCAATCGGCACCTTCTTCCTCGTCTTCACGATCGGCCAGGTGGTGATCGAGCCCGGCATCGGCAACCTCGCGCCCATCGCGATCGGCGCGGCGCTCATGGTGATGATCTATGCGGGCGGCCACATCTCGGGCGCCCACTACAACCCGGCCGTGTCGCTTGCCGTCCTCATCCGCGGCCGCACGACGCTCCCCGAGCTCGCGGGATACTGGGTCGCCCAGGTCGCCGGGGCCGTGCTGGCGGTGTTCACGGTCAAGGTGTTCAAGGGCGACGTGCCGGTGGCCGCCCTCACCCCTGCCGTCGGGCCGGCGCTGCTCGCGGAGTTCCTGTTCACCTTCGCGCTGGCGTACGTGATCCTGAACGTCGCGACCGCACGCGGGAACAAGGGCAACTCGCACTACGGCCTCGCGATCGGTTTCACGGTGCTGGCCGGTGCGTACGCCGTCGGCGGTATCTCGGGCGGGGCATTCAACCCTGCAGTCGCCATCGCGATCACGATGCTCGGGCTCGTCGACATGGGCAGCATCTGGATCTACTTCGTCGCCAACCTGGCCGGCGCCGCTGCGGCGGCGTTGCTGTTCAACGCGCTGGACCTGGGCGACGACAAGCCGACGGCCACGCCGGCGGGGGAGCAGGGGGGACTGCGACCGCAGGCGGAGCCTGATTGAGCGTTGGCGGCGCGCCGCTGCGCGTCCGACGGAACAGGCCGCGCGCGCCGCCAGCGTCAGCCACTTCGCCCCTTGTGCAGCGCGCCGGGAATCGTGAACCGGAACCGCGTTCCCTCGCCCGGCGTGCTCTCCACCGATACGGTGCCGCCGTGCGCCTCGATGACGCCCTTCACGATGAACAGCCCGAGCCCCGCTCCGGTCCGTGACGACTGCGTCGCCTGCCAGAATCGGTCGAAGAGGTGCGGGACGTGGCTCGACGGAATGCCGGCTCCGGTATCGGACACCTCGAACACGGCCATTCCATCGACCTGTTCGCCGTCGATCCGCACCGTACCCCCCGCGCTCGTGAACTTGAGCGCGTTGCCCACGAGGTTGGAGAAGACCTGTGCCATCCGGCTGCGATCCGCGGCGAGCAGCAGGTCGGGTCCGCGCCACGCATGCTCGAACGCGATGTGCTTTCCGGCGAACAGCGGTTCGAGCTCGAGGAACGCGTCGTCGATCACCATCGACGCATTGATGGCGCTCGCCGCGACGGCGAGGGTCCCCGCGTCGATGCGGGAGGCGTCGAGCAGGTCGCCGATGAGCGCATTCGCGCGCCGCGTGGCCCGCTGCATCACCTGCAGCTGGGGAATCAGGGGCACCTCGGTTCCACCCGGCTCCGACAGGAGATCGAGCAGGAACGAGGTGCTCATCTGGATGGTATTGATGGGATTGCGCAGGTCGTGCGATACGATGGCCATCACGTCGTCGCGCGCCCGCGTTGCGCGCTGTGCCTCCTCGTAGAGCAACGCGTTGTCGACCGCGAGCGCCGCGCGACGCGCAAGGTCGAGCAGGAGCGGCATGTCATCGGTCCGCGCCTTCCGGGTCGCGGCAAGCACCACGAACTGCATCAGGCCGAGCACCCGGCCGCGTGCGACGAGCGGCACGATGATGAGCTCCTGAAGCCCGCGGCCGCCGAGGGCGGCCAGCACCGTCTCGTCCGCACAGATGGCGCGAACCGCATCCCGGTCGGCAAGCGCCATCACGAGCGGCTCGCGCTCGGTCACGACCCGGTCGAGCAGCTCGGCGAGCGCCTGCGGTTCTGCACCGTCCACCGTGTCGACTCCCGGCAGCGCATGAGCGACCGCCACGCGCCGCCGCGCGCCGTCCGATGAGATGAGGTCCGTCATGCAGAGGTCGGCGATCCGCGGCACGGCAAGCTGCGCGAGGTCCGATAGCACTTGCCGCGCGTCGAGCGTCGCCGACAGCAGCTCGGTCGCCTCGGCGAGGAAGCGCGCGCTCTGCTCGGCGTCGCGGACGAGATCACTCGTCCGCACGAGGTCGGAGTAGCTGGCGACGAGGAGCTCGAGAATCTGCTCTTTCGTCGCGCGAATGGTGAACCGGGTGCCGAGGAGCTCGACCTCCACCGGCTTCGGCACGAACCGCTGCGGGTTGCCGGCATGCTCCAGGACGAACCGGACGCGCGAGAGCAGCCGGTCCTCGTGGTACGGCTTGGTCACGTAGTGGTCGGCGCCCGAGGCCAGGCCGCGAACGATCGCCAGCGGATCGGTGAGGCTCGTGAGCAGCACGACGGGGATGAACTGCCACTCCGGGTTGGCCTTGATGCGTCGGCACAGCTCGTAGCCGTCCATCACCGGCATCACGACATCGCTCAGCACGAGGTCGATGGCGTCGGTGGCGAGGATCTCGAGCGCGCGATCGCCGCGCCTGGCGAGCACGGTGGCGAAGCCCGCCTGCTCGAGCAGCACGGCCAGGGCGGCCGCCTGCGTCGCGCTGTCCTCGACGATGAGCACGCGGGCCGTGGCCGCTGCCGGCACAGGGCCTCGATCAGAATCGGCGCTCATCCCGCAAGCTCCCGAATGCATCGCGCCATCTCGGTAATCCCGAGCACCTGATCGACGATCCCCGCCCGTTGCGCCTCGCGCGGCATCCCATAGATCACCGACGATGCCTCGTCCTGCGCGAGAATGCGTCCGCCCGACTGCTTGACACTGCGCAGCCCCTCCACGCCGTCATCACCCATCCCCGTGAGGATGACCGCAATGAGGCCGCGTCCGACGTGCTCGGCGCATGACCGAAACATGTACGTCGCTGACGGCCGGAATGTCCCCACGGGGATGGCGTTGTCGAGCTGGACGCGCAGTCCGCCCGAGGCATCACGCCGCACGCCGAGGTGGCGGTCGTCGGGCGCGATGTACACCGTCCCGGGGCGCGCCGGCTCGCCCAGCTCGGCCAGCTTGACGCGCACTGCGGCATCGCCCGACAGCCAGTGCGCGAGCCCGGCCGTGAAGCCCCGCGCGATGTGCTGCACGATGAAGATGGGGACGGGAAAGCGCGCTGGCAGCGTGGAAAGGATTGCCTGCAGCGCCGCGGGTCCGCCGGTCGACGCCGCGATGGCGACGAGCTCCGGCGTCGTGTCCCCCCTGAGCCGGCGCGCCGCCTCGGCGCCCGCGAGTGCACTGGTGGCGCGCGCCGGCATGATCCCCTGCGCGAATGAGCCGTGGCGACGCACGACTTTCACCTGCGCCAGTGCCCGCACCATGGTCGTGAGCTGTCGACGATCGATGTCATGCGTCGGCGTTCCCGCGCCACCCGGCTTGGCGATGACCATGAGCGCGCCGGAGCGCATGGCCTCGAGCGACTGCTCCACGTCATGGCCGGCCGTCGACGAGACGATCAGAATCGGTCGCGGCGATTGCGTCATGATGCGCCGTGTTGCCTCGATGCCATCCAGATGGGGCATCTGGATGTCCATCGTCACCAGGTCCGGCTGCAGGCGCTCCGCCATCTCCACCGCCTCGAGACCGGTGTGCGCCTCGCCCACCACGACCATGTCGGGTTCTGCGGTGAGGAGGCTCACGAGCAGCGCCCGGGCCGTCGCGGAATCTTCGGCGACAAGTACGCGAATCACGTCGCCACCGGTGGTGCGCCCAGCAGCTGCCGCACCGTGTCGAGCAGCGTGTCCTGGTCGAACCCCGACTTCGTGACATAGGCGTCTGCTCCCGCCTCGAGCCCGCGCGCCCGCTCCTGCGGCGCATCGAGCGAGGTCACGAGGATCACCGGCAGCGATGCCGTGTGCTGTGAGGCGCGAATGCGTTCGCAGAGGCCGATGCCATCGAGATGCGGCATCTCCACGTCGCTGATGACGAGCGCGATGTCGCCGCGTTCCACCATGCGCCAGCCTTCGAGGCCATCCACCGCCGTCACGACATCGTACCCGGCTGCGCTCAGGACGCTCTGCTCGAGCGTGCGTGAGGTAATCGAGTCGTCGACCACGAGGATGCGCCGGGTTGCCGGGTCGAACCGGTCGTGCGCGGGCAGCGGCAGCGCGGCGTGCGGTGCCTCCTCGCCGAGTAGTGCCGCAACGCCGAGCAGCAACACCACCTCGCCATCGCCAAGCAGGGCGGTGGCCACCGTGAGCGCCGTCGCGGCATCCCCCGCGTGCTCGAGCGGGCGCAGCACGAGCTCACGCTCATCGTCCATGCCGTCCACAATCAGCGCCATGCGGCGGCCACCCATCTCGATCGTCACGAGCGGCAGCATGTCGTCCACGGGCGGACCGGCGAACGGAGGTCCCAGGAGCGCCGCAAGGGTCGCCACCGGGGTGGGTGCGCCTCCGGTTGGCAGCATCGCACGTCCATCGACCCGCGCGATGCGCCGGGCATGAATGCGGTCAACTCGGCTCACGAAGGCGCTCGGGATGCCGAACGTTGTGCGGTCGACCGTGACGGTGAGCGCACGGAGCGTCGCGATGCTGAGCGGGACCTCGAGCACAAACGTCGTCCCGCGTCCCTCCGATGACTCCACCTCGACCGTCCCACCCACCCGCTCGACCGCGACGCGCACGATGCCGAGCCCGACGCCACGTCCAGAGAGCGTCGTGGCTCGCTCGCGGGTCGACAGCCCATCGTCAAAAATCGTACGCTGTAACGCAGCGCGATCGGCTGGCGCCTCACGCCCTCGCTGCTGGAGCGCCCGCCGGAGCGCCACGAGGTCGAGCCCGCGACCGTCGTCGCTGATCGCCACCCGCAAGCGGTCGCCGCGAAGGCTTGCGGTCACCTCGATGGTGCCTTGCGCCGGCTTGCCGGCGGCCTGCCGGGCGTCTGCGCTCTCGATGCCATGGTCAACCGCGTTGCGCACGAGGTGCAACAGGGGCTCACGCAGCGCCTCGATGACCACCCGGTCGGCCTCCACCTCTTCACCGGTGATGACGAGTGTGGCCTGCTTGCCGACGTCATGTGCGATGTCCCGCACGACGCGCGGAAGCGTTTCGGTAAGCTCGCGCAGCGAGCGCTGACGGAGGCGTCGTGCAGTGGCGGTCAGGCGTCCCGATACGGAGCCGAGGGTGCGTGCATCCTCGCCGACACAGCCCAGGAGCCGCGTGATTTCCCGATCGATGTCGGCGAGCGCATCGTCATCGCGTCGGTCGGGCCGCTCGCGCTGCCGGCGGACACGCTGCCGCAGCATGGCGAGATCACCGGTACGATCCGTGAGTGCGCCGGCCAGGCTTGTCACCTCGCCCGCTGCGTTGGATATCGCGTCCACGTGGTGCAGCCCCACGCGCACCAGCTCGTCGCGCGGTCCCTCGGCTGCGGCGCGCGCCAGCGGCGCTTCCGGTTCGTTGCCGGATGGTGATGATACCGCATCGGGTGCGACGTCCGCGCTGGGAGCTGGAACCGGATCGACTGGCGCGCTGACAGCGGACACCGCATCGACCGGCGGGGTTGCCGGCGGAGGAGCGGCCTGGACCGCGGGAGCGGTCGGAGCGATCACGCGACGGCCGCGTGCCTGCTGCAGCACGGTGTCGAGCGGGCCACCCGAGAGCGGAGTTCCCGCGGCGAGCCGAAGTCCGGCGTCGGCCAGCGCGTCTGCCGCGGCAAAGAGCAGCGCAATCGTCGCACCGCCGACCGGAGAGGACACCTCGCGGGCGCGCGCAAGATCGGCCTCGAGCAGATGGCACAGACTCTCGACTTCGGGCACGCTTGCGGCTCGCGCTGCGCCCTTCAACGTATGCATCACCCGAAAGACGCTGCGCTGCGCCTCGGCGTCAGCCGGGGCCCGCTCGAGCGCGAGCAGGGCATCGTTGAGCTGCTGCACCTGTTCGGCCAGCTCCTCGACGAAGATCGCCCGCAGACGTTCGGCAAGTGTGTCAGCCGCCACGACGGTCCCCTGCACCTCGTGCGTTGCACACGCCAGCATGCTCCATCAGCCGCGCGCCCTGGCGCCGACGAGATCTACCAGCTGCGTGCCCATCTCCGTGAGCCCCTGCGCAGCAGACTCCGACTGCCGCGTTGCGGCCAGATTCTGCTGGGTCGCGTCGTGAATGTTGGCGATCGCCATGCGAATCTGATCCATGCCAAGCGCCTGCTGGCCGGCCGAGGCGACGATCTGGGCGGCAGCCTGCGCGGACTCCTCGATGACGTCGCTCAACTGGGTGATGATCTCGCCCGCGCTGCTCACCTGGCGCACGGCCGCCACCGTCTGCTTTGTCCCCTGCTCCGTCGCCATCACGGCGGCGCTGGTCGCGCGCTGGATCTCGCCCAGCAGCCGGCGAACCTGTATCGTCGCCTCCTTCGCCTCGCCTGCGAGCGCCTTGATCTCGGCGGCCACCAGGGCAAATCCACGGCCGTGCTCGCCCGCACGGGTGCTTTCGACCGCCGCATTGAGTGCCAGCAGCTTTGTCTGCTCGGCGATGTCACTGACTGACGTCGTGATCTCGCCGATGGCCTGCGCCTGTTCGGCGAGTGCGACGATGCCGCTGGCCATGGTCTCGACCTGCGTCTGCACGAGCTGCATGGCCGTCACCGAGTCGGCAACGGCCTTTCGTCCGGCGCGTCCGCCCTCGGCGGCACGATGCGCGGCATCGGCGACCGTGCGTGCCCGCTCGGTCGATTGCGCGGCAGTCTGCGCGACCTCGTCAACCGTGGCCACGGTCTCGGTGACCGCCGCCATCGACTCGTTGGTACCTGCCGCCTGCTCCGTCGTGGCCGAGAGAATCTGTGCACTGCTCGCGGCGATGACGTTCGCGGTCTGTTGCAGCGAGCGGTTGATCGAGCGGCTGATGAGGTAGCCGACCGTCAGCCCTGTGGCAATGGCGATGAGCGTGCCGAGCAGCAGCAGCAGCCGGGCTCCATCGGTAGATTCTCTGCCGGCGATGGCTAAAGCGCCGCTGCGAGCAACCGCCTGGTTCACCCCGTTCCGGAGGATCGAGTCGAGTTCGACCCGCAGCGGCTCGACGACATCGGCGCGAATCTGCAGTGCCGATGCCTGGTTTCCGCTGCGCTGGGCGTCGCTAGCGCGAAGCATCGCGGCGCTCCACCGATTCATGATGGCCTCGGTCTGCGCCCATCGCGTGCTGTCGGCGTTGTTGGCGGCAGAATCACGCAGCGCGGTTACCAGCCCGCGCGCCACGGCCACCAGGCTGTCGCGAGCCCGGGC